>NZ_JBFAJA010000042.1:63624-106721 GCF_040654975.1 Dactylosporangium sp. NPDC050588
TCAGCGGCGCGGCGGCGGCCAGGAGCGGCTGGGTGTGTGCGGCGACGCCCAGGTCTGCGGCGGCGGGCGCGGATCGCCACCGGGTGGCGGTGGTCATGACGCGCTCCCGTCGGTGGGCGCGGCGGCGGTGGTGGTGGTCCGGCGGGACAGGGGCGTCGCCTCGACGATGCCGGCCAAGGCGTCGCGGCGGCGGATGCCGAGGCGCCGGTAGACGTTGGTGAGGTGGAACTCGACGGTGCGCATGGAGATGAACAGCTCCTCGGCGATCTGCCGGTTGGTCGCGCCGCCGGCGGCCAGCCGCGCGACGGCCCGCTCGCTGCTGGACAGTTCACCGCACGCGGCCAGCTCGGTGCCGGTGCGGCCGCCGGCGGAGCTGAGCACGTTGCGGCAGTGTGCGGCCAGCATGGTGTAGCCGAGACGGTTGGACAGGACCATGCCGTCGCGCAGGTGCCGGCGGGCGGCGGCGCGGTCGCCCAGCACGGTCAGGGTGCGGCCGAGCATCAGCTGCGCCTTCACCTGGTGCAGCGGGGCGGGGGAGCGCTCCAGCTCGGCGAGGGCGCCGAGCAGCAGTTCGACGTTGGGCCCCTCGGCGGTGAGCGCGGCCCGGGCCAGCAGCGCCATGCCCGCCGTGCGCGGGGTCCGCCACCGCCGGCACAGCTCCTCGGCCTGTTCGAGCCGCAGGTGCGCCTCGGCCCGCTGGCCGCGGATCGCCAGCATGATGATCTCGTCCAGCCACCAGCTGCTGAACGCCGGGCTGCCCACCCCGGCCTCCTCGAGGAGCCGGCCGCAGGCGCGCAGCCGCTGCAGCGCCCGGTCGTGGTCCTGGCCCCAGTACGCGGCGAACGCCGTCGCGCCGACCGCCTGCACCTGCTCCCACAACGGCATGTCGGGGGTGCGTTCCTGCATCGGCTCCAGCGCCTGCTCGGCGGCGAGGATTCGGGCCTGCGAGCTGTTGATCAGCGAGATGATCGTCTGCGCGGACCAGGTCGCGGCGCCCCACTCGCCGTCCCCGGCGAGCCGTAGCGCGGTGGTCGCCTCGGTCCAGGCGGACTCGAGGTCGCCGATCTCCAGCAACACCCGCGCCCAGGTCGCCCGGGCGACGGCCTCGGCGCACGGTTCGCCGCGGTCGCGGTGGTGCGCGGCCAGCCGGCTCGCGGCGGTCAGGGCGCCGGCGGTGTCGTCGGCCATCAGCAGCACCCGGGTCGCCATCAGCGGCGCCCAGCTGTCGCCGGTCACGGGGCGGTCCAGCACCAGCCGGGCGTACCGGGTGGCCTGCTCGACCTCGACGCCCTCGTAGGCGGTGGCGAGCGCGTGCACGGCGAGCATCCGGTGGCTGGACGAGGCCCCGGCGACGCCGACGGGCGAGTCGCCGATCCGGGAGCGCACGGTGTGGAAGGTGGCGCCGCCGATGACGGCGTTGGCGGCGAGCGTCGACTCGACGGCCGAGAGCTGGATGCGGTCCCGCAGCGAGGGCATGTTCCCGGCGGCGCGGCGCAGCGTCTCCATGGCGTCGTGCAGCAGGTACGGCGCGGTCGGCTCGCGCCCGGTGACGAGCGCGGCGAGGCCCAGGCAGACCACCGCCCGGGCCTTCGTGCGGGCGTCGCCGGTGCGTGGCAGCGCCTGCCGGGCGTGCACCAGCGCGGCCGACGGGTCGATGTTGAGCAGCGCGACGGCCAGGTCGACGGCGGCGTCCGGGGACTGCGGCTGCGCGGCCAGCAGGCGGGTCCAGATGCGCACGGCGGCGGGCGCGTCGTGCGCGTAGGCGAGGGCGGCGGCCTCGCGGAGCCGTTCGAGCATCCAGGGTTCGTCGAGGTCGTCGAGGTCCAGCAGCACCTCGGCGATGTGCCGCACGGGCGCGTCGGCGTCGTTGAGCATGTGCGCCGCCCGGCGCCGCAGCCGTTGCAGCTCGTCGGCGGGGAGCAGGCCGGCCAGCGCCTCGGCGACGGCGGGTGGCACCGGCCGGTCGGGGTCGCCGGTGAGCACCCCGGTGTTGCGCAGCGTCGCGAGGCGGGCGACGGTCAGCTGCGGCGGCAGCCCGGCGAGCGCGCCGACCAGGTCGGCGTCGGTCTGCTGGAGGGCGGCCGCGGCGACGGCGACCCGCAGCAGGTTCGGCTGGCGGCTGAGGAAGCGGCGCAGCCGGTCGGTGCGCGGCTCGGCGCCGGCGTGCTCGGGCGCGTCGAGGTCGAGGATCCGCTGCCGCGGGCCGCCGAGGATGTCGGCGAAGAGTGGGTCGAGCGCGGGGTGCTCGCGGGGCTCGACGGCGAGGACGACCTGCAGCGGCCGGTTGGTGCAGCGCCGCAGGAGGTAGTGCAGCCAGCGCAGGGTCGCGCTGTCGCACCAGTGGGCGTCGTCGAGGACGAGGCGCACCGGGCCGAACTGGAGCAGGCCCAGGGCGCGGCGGTACAGGTGCAGCACGGTGCGATGGCCGCCGTCGGCGGGTGCCGGCTGGGTGCCGGACCGCGGCTGCACCGGCAGCAGCTGCCGCGCCGCGGCGAACTCGACCGCGGCGCCGGCCTCCGTGCAGGTCGCGGACAGCACCGTCACACCGGCCTCGGCCGGCGCCCGCAGCAGGGTGCTCTTGCCCGTGCCGGGGGCGCCGGTGACCATCACGACGGCGACCGACTCGATGTCCGGCAGCAGCGGCGGTCCGCCGCGCGCCGGCACGGTGCCGGTGCTGCGGTCCAGTTCGGCGGGCTGCGGCGTCATGAGGGCGTCCCATCGCGTTTCGGTCTTCGACGTGCCGGCCGGGCGGTCGTCCGGGGTGGCCCCGGACCGGTGCGCGGTCAGGTGCGCTGCGACGTCCGGGTGAACGCGGTGATGATCACGGCGCCGACCAGCAGGTGCAGCAGCGCGAGCGACACCTTCGTGCCGGCGTCGGTGCCGCCGAGCGGGCCGAGCAGCGACAGGACCAGGAACACGACCGCGATGACGGTCCAGATCGTGCGCCCCTTCGCGGTGAAGCGCTCCAGCAGCGCGAGCAGGCCCCAGCCGAGGAGGCCGGCGATGACGACGGTCGCGACGACCGCGACGGCGCTGACCGTCTGCTCGCTGCCGCCGGACTTGACCACCAGGTCACCGGCGGCTGAACGGGCGATGAAGTAGACGATCAGGGCGAGGACGGCGGCGCCGGCGATGGCGAGCGGGCGCACGACGGACGGCTTCATGTGCGGGGGTACCTCCGGGTCGGTGGAACGGGACTGCTTCAGGGCACGCGGATCGGTTGTACCGGGTCGAGCGAGCCGGGCGGCACGGCCGGGCACAGTCCGGCCGCGGCGGCCCGGTCCAGCAGCGCGCGGACGGCGGCCAGGCCGTCGTCGCCGAGGTCCTCGGTGAACCCGTTGACGTACAGGGCGATGTGCTGCGCCGTCACGTCCGGCGCCATCTCCTGCGCGTGCTGCCGGATGTAGTCCCGGGACGCGTCGGGGTGCGCCCACGCGTGCCGCACCGACGCCCGGATCGCGGCGGCGACCTCGTCGACGCGTCCGGCGCCGAGGTCGCGGCGGGCCACGATGGCGCCGAGGGGGATCGGCAGGCCGGTGTCCTCTTCCCAGAACCGGCCGAGGTCGACCAGCTCCCGCAGGCCGTAGGACTGATAGGTGAAGCGGGCCTCGTGGATGATGAGGCCGGCGTCGACCTGGCCGTCGCGGACCGCGGGCATGATCTCGTGGAACGGCATGACCACGATGCCGCCGAAGCCGCCGGGCACGGCGCGCTCCGCCCACAGCCGCAGCAGCAGGTACGCCGTGGACTGCTCGCTCGGGACGGCGACGACCGCCGCACGCAGCCGCCCCGCCGTGCCCGCCGCGCGGGCGACCAGCAGCGGGCCGCAGCCCCGGCCGAGGGCGCCGCCGCAGGGCACGAGCGCGAAGCGGTCCAGGAATCCGGGCAGCGCCGCGTAGGAGATCTTCATGATGTCGAACCGGTCGCTGCCGGCCAGGTGGTTGGTGACGTCGATGTCGGCGTGGGTGACGGTCGTCGCGGGCGTGCCCGGCAGGAGGCCGTGCGTCCACGCGTGGAAGACGAACGTGTCGTTGGGGCACGGCGAGTAAGCGATCGACAGCGGCCGCTCGGTCATGGCCCGGATCTTACGGCTGTAGGTCACGGCTTGTCCCGGTTCGTGGCGGGCGTCCGGCCGCATGGGGATCAAGTGTGGTGATTTCCCCAATCCGCGCCACGGCACGATGCCAGCAACACAAGTGCTGTGGGAGACCGCTGCCTGTTTCCCGGTGTCCGGCGCGTCGAGCCGGACCCATCGCTTCCGGCACCCGAAGGACGAATCGATGACGACCGTCATGGAAC
Source organism: Dactylosporangium sp. NPDC050588 (assembly GCF_040654975.1). Taxonomy (NCBI): domain Bacteria; kingdom Bacillati; phylum Actinomycetota; class Actinomycetes; order Micromonosporales; family Micromonosporaceae; genus Dactylosporangium; species Dactylosporangium sp. NPDC050588. The sequence goes on from NZ_JBFAJA010000042.1 coordinate 67,924, forward strand.
CCGCCGCGGCGCGTACCGACGCCTGGCTGGCCGCCGACCTCGACGAGTGGACCGTCCGCGTGGTCCGCCGGCACTTCGACCCGGTGACGGGCAGCCCGTACTGGCTGGCCCGCCGGCCGCACCTCGGTTTCGACCCGCTCGACATCACCCGCTACGACGACCTGGCGCAGTTCGGGCCGTTTTCGCTGGCCACGCTGCGGGAGCTCGACCCCGTGCAGCTGGTCCCCGCCGACGTGCCGCGGCCCCTCGCGGGGCGGATCTGGGAGTCCGGCGGCACCACCGGCAAGCCGTGCCGCATCTTCCACACCCCGTCGATGGCCGAGCACCACACCGCGTGGCGGCTGGCGGGGCTGCGACTCAGCGGCTTCGAGCCCGGCCGCACCTGGCTGTACGCGTGCCCGAGCGGCCCGCACATCGTCGGCCGCGGCGCGAACCAGATCGCGGAGCTCTACGAGTCGACCGTGTACACGATGGACCTCGACCCGCGGTGGATCAAGACGCTGATCCGCGACAGCCGCCTCGTCGAGATGAACATGTACGTCGAGCACACCATCGAGCAGATGACCGACGTGCTGGAGACGGGCCGGGTGCACTACCTGGAGACGACGCCGGCGATCATGCAGGCGCTCATCTCCCGCCGCCCCGAGCTGGTCGCCGGCCTGGAGGGCGTCGGGCTCGGCGGCACCCAGCTGACCCCGCCGATGTACACGGAGATCGCCGAGGCGCTGCAGGGCGGCGTGATCGGCATGACGTACGGCAACACGTTCGGCTGCGCGATGGGCCTGCCGGTCGAGCGGGACGGCGCGATCCTGCCGTACCTGCCCAACTATCCGCAGGTCACGATGGCCGTCGTCGACAAGGAGGACCCGCGCCGGACGGTCGGCTACGGCGAGACCGGCCGGGTGCGCCTCACCGTCCTGCACGACGACCTCTTCCTGCCCAACATCATGGAGCGCGACCAGGCGGTCCGGCACCGGGTCGAAGGCTGGCCCTGTGACGCCGTCGCCAATGTACGGCCGCTGCAGATCAGCTCCGCCGCGCCCGAAGGGCTCTACTGAGCCGCGTTCGCAAACCCCCCACACAGAGTCGATGAGGAGTCGTTGGTGGACACAGGTCTGAAGCGGGAACTGGAGGCGAAGGTCGTCGCCGGTGAGCGGCTCAGCCGCGAGGACGGGATCGCGCTGTACGCGTGCGACGACCTGGCCTGGCTCGGCGGGCTGGCGCACCACGTCCGCACCGAGAAGAACGGTGACGTGGTCCACTTCAACGTCAACCGGCACCTGAACATGACGAACGTCTGCACGGCGTCGTGCGCGTACTGCTCGTTCCAGCGCAAGCCGGGGGAGAAGGACGCCTACACGATGCGGATCGAGGACGCCGTCCGCCTCGCCAAGGAGATGGAGAGCGAGCAGCTCACCGAGCTGCACATCGTCAACGGCCTGCACCCGACGCTGCCGTGGCGCTACTACCCGCGCTCGATCCGGGCGCTGAAGGAGGCCCTGCCGCCGACCGTGGCGATCAAGGCCTTCACCGCGACCGAGATCCACTGGTTCGAGCGGATCTCCGGCCTGTCCGCCGAGGACGTCCTCGACGAGCTCATCGACGCCGGCCTGGAGTCGCTGACCGGTGGCGGCGCGGAGATCTTCGACTGGGAGGTCCGGCAGCACATCGTCGACCACGCCACCCACTGGGAGGACTGGTCACGCATCCACCGGCTCGCGCACCGCAAGGGTCTCAAGACGCCGTGCACCATGCTGTATGGCCACATCGAGGAGCCGAAGCACCGCGTCGACCACGTGCTGCGGCTGCGCGAGCTGCAGGACGAGACCGGCGGCTTCCACGTGTTCATCCCGCTGCGGTACCAGCACGACTTCCACGACTCGCGGGACGGCAAGATCCGTAACAAGCTCATGGCCCGCACCACGATGGCGACCGGCGCCGAGGCGCTGAAGACCTTCGCGGTGTCCCGGCTGCTGTTCGACAACGTCCAGCACGTCAAGGTGTTCTGGGTGATGCACGGCCTGCAGACCGCGGAGCTGGCGCTCAACCACGGCGCCGACGACATCGACGGCTCGGTCGTCGAGTACAAGATCACCCATGACGCGGACGAGTTCGGCACCCCGGACAAGATGACCCGGGAGAGCCTGCTCGACCTGATCCGCAACGCCGGTTTCCGGCCGGTCGAGCGCAACACCCGCTACGAGATCATCCGCGAGTTCGACGGACCGGACCACGCGCGCCGCGAGACGCCCCAGCCGATGCGGGTCTGACCGTGCCGGCCACCGTACGAGAAGACAAGGCAGGTGAGCGCGGGTGACCGCAGCGACGACACCGCAGCAGGACCAGCTCGAGGTCTGGATCGACCAGGGCCTGTGCACCGGCGACGGGATCTGTGCGCAGTACGCGCCCGACGTCTTCGAGCTCGACGTGGACGGGCTCGCCTACGTCAAGGGCGACGACGGGGAGCTGCGCCACACGCCCGGCACGGCGGTGCTGGTGCCGCTGGTCGCGGCGCAGGACGTCATCGACTCGGCGAACGAGTGCCCCGGCGACTGCATCCACGTGCGCCGCCAGGGCGACGGCGTCGAGGTGTACGGCCCGGAAGCGCAGACACCGTGACCGTGACGGCGGCCGGACCGGCCGGCACGGGTGCCCGCACGCTGCTCGGCAGCCTGTTGCCCGCCGGCACGGCCGTCGTCGAGGCGTTCGACGACGCGCTGCCGGCGCCGCTGTTCCCGCAGGAGCTGGCGGCGCTCGGCAACGCGGTGGCGAAGCGCCGCGCGGAGTTCATGACCGGCCGGCGGTGCGCCCGGGAGGCGCTTGGCCGGCTCGGGTTCGGCCCGGTCGCGATCCCGGCCGGGCCCCGCCGCGAGCCGGTGTGGCCGGCCGGCGTGGTCGGCACCATCACCCACTGCGCCGGCTACCGGGCCGCCGCGGTGGCCCGCGCCGGGCACCTCACCACCGTCGGCATCGACGCCGAGCCGCACGCACCGCTGCCCGACGGCGTCCTGGACAGCATCACGCTGGTCGAGGAGCGCCGGCACCTGCGGCAGCTGGACGGGCAGCGGCCTGGGATCCACTGGGACCGGCTGCTGTTCAGCATCAAGGAGTCGGTGTTCAAGGCGTGGTACCCGCTGACCGGCCGCTGGCTGGACTTCACCGAGGCCACGGTGACGATCGCGCCGCAGCGCGAGACGTTCCACGCCTGGCTGCTGGTGCCCGGCCCGGTCGTCGGCGGGGTCGAGGTCGCCGGCTTCGCCGGCCGCTGGCTCGTCGACCGCGGCCTGGTCCTCACCGGCATCGCGGTCCCCGCCCACCGGCCCGCCTACGCCACCTGACCGCCGGCCGGCGGCACAAGCGGTTCACGGGGTCGCGCGCCGGCCGTCGACGAGGTCCTGGACCGGGCCGCTGCGCAGGATCCGGGTGTGCACCTCGCGCAGGCCCCAGCCCGGCTGCACCCCGAGCTCGGTGTGCAGATAGCGCCATGACCGCCGGTACACCTCCAGCGCATCGGCCTGCCGGCCCGCCCGGTAGTAGGCCAGCATCAGCAGCTCGGCGAGCCGCTCCCGGGTCGGCTGCTGCGCGGTCAGCTCGGTGAGCTCGGCCGCGACCTGGTCGTTGCGGCCGCACTGCAGGTCGGCCTGGGCCCGCAGCTCGATGGCCAGGGCCCGCCGCTCCTCCAGGGCGAGGCCGACGCGGGCCCGCAGGCCGTCGCCGGCGACGTCGGCGAGCAGCGGGCCGCGCCACAGGGTGAGGGCCCGGGCGAGCGCGTCGGCGCGGTGGGCCGGGTCAGGCAGGGTCCGGGCCCGGTCGATCTCCGCGACGAACCGGTGCACGTCGACGCGTTGCGGGTCGACGTCGATGCGGTACCCGGTGCTGTGCGTGACGATCTGCACGTCGTACGGGCGCAGCCGGGACCGCAGGCGTGCGACGTAGGTGTGAACGGTCCGCCGGGCCCGCTCCGGCGGGTCGTCGTCCCACAGCAGTCCCTGCAGCCGGCTCATGCGCAGCACCCCGCAGGTCGCCTCCAGCAGGAGCAGCCCGAGCAGGCATCGCTCGCCGCGCCGCGGACCGAGGTCCACGGGTCTGCCACGATGCTCGATCTGTACCGGTCCGAGCAGCCGGAAATGCAGTTCGCCCCCGTACGAATCCACCAATCTGCCCCCCGCGTGACGCCTGGTAGGAATCTGGTAACAGACCTTACTGATTCTTGCTGCAGCCATCCAGAGTCTTCGACGTCTTGGAGGAGCAGCGATGCCCTACCTCGCCGCGGCCACCGTCCTCGCCTGCCTGCTCGGCGCGTTCAACCTGCTGCTGACGCTCGGCATCGTGCGCCGGTTGCGCGCCATGACCGAGGCCACCGCCGCGCACGCGCCGCAGGTCGTGATAGGTCCGGGCGGGACACCGGAGCCGTTCCGGGCCACCACCGTCGACGGCGAGGAGCTGCGAGGCACCCCGAGCGGACTGGTCGGGTTCTTCAGCCCCGACTGTCCGGCGTGCACCGAGCGGCTGCCCGAGTTCGTCGCCTACGCCACCGCGGTCGGCCGGCAGCGCGTGCTCGCCGTGCTCATCGGCGAGCCGCACGAGCTCGGCGGGCTCACCGCCGAGCTGCGCGACGTCGCCCGCGTCACCACCGAACCGGTGTTCGGGCCCGTGGCGACGGCGTTCGCGGTCACCGGGTATCCGGCGGTGGCGCTGCTGGACGACACCGGTGCCGTCACCCACAGCGGGACCGACTTCCGCTCCTTCCCGCGCGTGCCGGCCCGTGTCTGAGGTACGCGCCGGCGACGTCGCGGAGGCGCTGCGGATGGGGCTGCGGGCGGCCCCGGGCGCGGTCCTGGCCACGGCGGGCGCGGCGCTCGCGGCCGGCGTCGGGCCGGTCGTGCTGGCCTGGCTGACCCGCGACCTGCTGGACCGGCTCGTCGCCGGAGCCGTCCCGCTGCTGCTCGCCTTCGCCGTCGCCGGGATCGGCGTGGCGCTGGCCTCCGTCCCGCACATCATGCAGTACACCTCGAACGAGCTCGACCGCCGGCTCAGCCTCTGCGCGCAGGAGCGGCTGTTCTGCGCGCTGCAACGGCACGTCGGACTGCAGCGGCTGGAGGACCCCGCGTTCCAGGACCGGGTCCAGCTGGCCGGCACCGCGGGCCGTTCGGCGCCGGCGCAGGTGGTGAGCGGATCGCTCGGCCTGCTGTCGTCGGTGGCGGCGCTCGCAGGCTTCCTGGCAAGCCTGATCGCGCTGAGCCCGATCGTGGCCGCCGTCGTCGTGGCGGCGTCGGCGCCGGCGGTGGTGGCGCACCTGCGGCTCGGCCGGCGGCACGCGGCCGTCGTCACCGGCTCCGGCCACGCCCAGCGCCGGCAGCTGTTCTACGCGCGGCTGCTCACCACGGCGGAGGCGGCCAAGGAGGTCCGGCTCTTCGGGCTCGGCGACTTCTTCCGCGGGCGGATGCTGGCCGACCTGGGATCGGTGAACGCGGCCGAGCGGCGGGTGGACCGCAGCCGGTTGCGCACGCAGGTGCTGCTCGGCGCGCTCGGTGCGGTGGTCGCCGGCGGTGGCCTGGTCTGGCTCACCGGGCAGGCCGCCACGGGGGCGTACACGGTCGGTGACCTGACCGTGTTCGTGGTCGCGGTGGCCGGCGTGCAGGCCGCCGTCGCCCAGGGCATCGCGCAGGTCGCCGCGATGCTGGAGGCGCAGCTGCTCTTCGCGCACTTCCTGTTCGTCGTGCGTTCGGCACCGCTCGCCGGTGCCCCGGAAGCAGCCCTGCCGCCGGCGCCGCTGCGGGACGGGATCGTCGTGCACGATGTCTGGTTCCGCTACAGCGACGAACACGACTGGGTGCTGCGCGGGGTCGACCTCCACATCCCGCAGGGCGCCGCCGTCGCGCTGGTCGGGCTCAACGGCGCCGGCAAGAGCACGCTGGTCAAGCTGCTGTGCCGGTTTCACGAGCCGACCCGCGGCCGGATCACCTGGGACGGCGTCGACCTGCGCGACCTCGACCCGGAGCTGCTGCGCCGGCGGATGGCCGTCGTGTTCCAGGACTTCCAGGACTACGACCTGCCCGCCCGGGAGAACATCGGCGTCGGCGACGCGCGCCGGTTGGACGACCTGCCACGGATCACCGCCGCGGCCCGGCTCGCCGGCGTGCACGCGACCCTGGCGGCGCTGCCGGACGGGTACGACACGCCGCTGACCCGGCTGTTCTTCTGGGCCGGCGACACCGGCGACCCGAGGCTCGGCGTCCGGCTCTCCGGCGGGCAGTGGCAGCGGGTCGCGCTGGCCCGGGCGCTGCTACGCGACGACAGCGACCTCATGATCCTCGACGAGCCCAGCTCGGGCCTGGACGCGGAGGCCGAGGCGGAGATCCACCGGGCGCTGCGCGCGCACCGGGCCGGCCGGGCCACCCTGCTCATCTCGCACCGGCTGAGCACCCTGCGCGACGCGGACGTCGTCGCGGTGCTCGACGGGGGACGCGTCGCGGAACTCGGCTCGCACGACGACCTGATGCGCGCCGAAGGGCGGTACGCGCGGCTGTTCCGCCTGCAGGCGCAGGGCTACCAGCTGGAGCCGGCATGACCGGGCAGCGCAGCGGCCCGGCCCGCACGTCGGCGTGGCAGGACGGCTCAGGCCGATGCCGGAGCGCGGCGGAGGTGGTGGCATGAGCTACGCGGTGGCGGTGGCGCTCGCGGCGGGCCTGTGGTTCGTCGCCCGCCGGCTGTTCGGCGTGGTCGTCGTCGTCGGGCGCAGCATGGAACCGTCGCTGTGGGCGGGCGACCGGCTGCTCGTCGCGCGGTACGGCAGGGCCGTGCCCGGGCGGCTCGTGGTGCTGCAGGGCCCGCACGGCCCGATGGTGAAGCGGGTCGCCGCGCTGCCCGGCCAACGGTCGCCCTGGCAGGCCGGCGCGGTCGTGCCGGCCGGCCACCTGCTCGTCCTGGGCGACAACGCGGCGCTCAGCCACGACTCCCGCCAGCTGGGCCCGCTGCCCACCGCCGCGGTCCGCGGTTTCGTGCTGCGCCGGCTCACCGCCGCGCACCCCGTCGGCCGCGAACCGCGCGGGTCCGACACCACAGACTCCGGCCCGCGGGCCGGAACGGCGGGGGCGTCCGCTCCCGTCGTCGTCACCGACCTGGAGGAACCATGACCCGAATCGTCCGCCTGGCCGCCGACCGGCTCCTGGCCGGCCTGCTGCCCACCAGCACAGCCAGCGCGTCCTGCCTCCCGCAGTCGTACTGCGAGCCCTGCCCCAACTCGGGCGGCCGCAAGCGGCGGGTGACCATCATGGCCGACTGCTCGGTGACCTACGGCACCTGCCTGCTCAGCTGCTGACCCGACCGCGTCGCGACGGCCGGTCCGCCCCCGGGCACCCGGGGCCGGACCGGCCGGTCCAAGCTTGCCGAAATGCCGCCCAGCGCGAACGGGCTCGGATCACGGGCGGCGGGGCGCGGGGGCCGGGCGGTCGTCGGTGACCCGGCCGGCGCGGGGGCGGGGCGGGAAGAGCAGCAGGCCGGCCACCGCGCCGCAGAGCAGGGCGATGCCGTGCTGGTCGGGCCTGGCGGCGAGCGCACCGGCGCCGAGCAGGCCCGCGAGGCCCGCGGCGAACGCGATCCCGGTGTAGCGGTCCCGGCGCAGCAGGATGCTCATCACCACCAGGACCACGGTCGGTGCCACGGTCGCGCCGACCACGCCACCGAAGCCGAGCCCGGCCACGCACGCCACGTAATACGGCACCACGAACGCGTGCGGGCGGGTCGCCGCGCCGGGGCGCAGGAGCAGCAGCGTCGCCAGGGCGCCGGCGAGGCCGCAGACGGCGAGGGAGTTGCCGGAGCCGGTCGGGTCCAGCCGCTCGCCGAAGGCCTCACCGGCCAGCCCGATCCCTATGTACAGCACGAGCCAGCGCAACGTGCCGAAGCGGCGCTCGGCGATGACGCCGACGACGACCAGCGAACCGATGTTGAACAGGATCTGGCCCCAGCCCGAACCCTGCACGAGCAGCGGCGTGAACCACCGCCACCACTCGCCGTCGTGCAGCGCCGGGTAGTCGCGCCGGAACCGTTCCAGGACGTCGGGGTCGTTGAGCTGGGCCGCGGCACCGAGCGTGGTGATCAACGCGACGACCACGGTGGCGATCGGCAGGGCCGCGCGGCGGCGGGTTTCGACGGCGGTCACTACTCATACGCTACCGGTCGCGTGCCCGTCCCTCTCGGCCCGCACGGCGAACTAGGCGTTCTCTTAACCGCGATCGCCGATGCTTCTGTACCGAGCATGGGAGGCGAGACGTGCAACCAGTGACGCAGGCGGACGTCGAGGCGTGGATCCTGCGCCACGTCGCGGAGAAGGTCGGCGCGGGCGCGGTGGAGCCCGACGCGGTGCTCGCCGACCTCGGCCTGTCGTCCCGCGACGCCCTGGTGCTGCTCGGCGACCTGCAGCAGCTGCTGGGCCGGCCCGTCGAGGCGACCGTCTTCTGGCAGTACCCGACGGCGCGGCTGCTGGCCCGCCACCTCACCGATACCGGCGAACCCGTGGCGGCGCTCGAACGCACGGCGAAACCCGAGGTGAACGAGCCGGTCGCCGTCATCGGCATGGGCTGCCGGTTCCCGGGCGCCACCGGCCCCGACGCGTTCTGGCGGCTGCTGGAGACCGGCACCGACGCCGTCGGCGGCGACGTGCCCGGTCACCCGCCGCTCGGCCGCCCGCACGGGCTGATCGCCGACGTCGACCAGTTCGACGCGGAGTTCTTCGCCGTCTCCGGCAAGGAGGCCGGGCATGTCGACCCGCAGCACCGGCTGCTGCTCGAGGTCGCGTGGGAGACCCTGGAGGACGCGGGGGTCGTGCCGGCGGGCCTGGCCGGCACCCGCACCGGCGTGTTCGTCGGCATCAGCGGCAGCGACTACGGCCGGCTCATCGCCCGCGAGCCGCACCTGCACACCCCGTACTCCGGGACCGGGCAGGCGCTGAGCGTCGCGGCGAACCGCATCTCCTACGCGCTGGACCTCAAGGGCCCCAGCGTCGCCGTCGACACCGCCTGCTCCTCCTCGCTGGTGGCGCTGCACATGGCCTGCCGCAGCCTGCGGCTCGGCGAGTCCGACACCGCGCTCGCCGGCGGCGTCAACCTGCTGCTGGACACCGACGGCACCGACGTCTTCGAGCAGGCCGGCATGATGGCCGCCGACGGCCGGTGCAAGACCTTCGACGCCGCCGCCGACGGCTACGTCCGCGCCGAGGGCTGCGGCCTGGTGCTGCTCAAGCGCCTGGACGCGGCGGTCCGCGACGGCGACCGGATCCTCGCCGTCGTCCGCGGGTCCGCGGTCAACCAGGACGGCCGCAGCAACGGCCTCACCGCCCCGCACGGCGGCGCCCAGCAGGACGTCCTGCGCGACGCCCTGCACGACGCGGGCCTCGCGCCCGGCGACATCGACTACGTCGAGGCGCACGGCACCGGCACCCCGCTCGGCGACCCGATCGAGGCCGCCGCGCTCACCGCCGTCCTCGGCGACGGCCGGCCCGCGAGCGAGCCGCTGATGCTCGGCTCGGTGAAGACCAACATCGGCCACGCCGAGGCCGCGGCCGGCATCGCCGGGGTGCTCAAGGTCGTGCTGATGCTGCGGCACGAGCACGTGCCGGCCCACCTGCACCTGCGCGAACGCAACCCGCGCATCCCCGCGGACGCGCCGCTGACCGTGCCGTCCACCGGGCAGCCGTGGCGGCCGCGGCGCGGCACCCTGACCGCCGGCGTCAGCTCGTTCGGGTTCGGCGGCACCAACGCCCACGTCATCCTCCAGGCCGCGCCGCCCCCGGCGAAGCCGGCCGCGAACAAGGGCAACGTGCGCACCTCGCACCTGGTCACCGTCAGCGCCAAGACACCGGCGGCGGTCGCCGCGCTCGCCGCCCGGTACGCGGCCCGCCTCGAACAGCGGCCCGCCCCTTCGCTCGCCGACCTCACCGCCTCCGTCCACACCGGACGGTCGCACTTCAGGCACCGGGTCGCGTTCGCCGCCCGTACCGGCGAAGAAGCCGCCGGACAGCTGCACCGGATCGCCTCGGGGACGGCCCACCAGGGCCTGCACCCCGGCGAGCGTCCACCCGGCGGTCCCGGCGGCATCGCGTTCCTGTTCAGCGGGCAGGGGTCGCAGTACGCCGACATGGGCCGCCAGCTGTACGTGACGAACGCGCAGTTCCGCGCCACCCTCCTGGGCTGCGACGAGATCCTCCGCGACCTGATCGGCCGCAGTCTGCAGACGGTGCTGTTCCCGGAGCCGGCCGAGCGGCACCTGCTCGACGAGACGCGCTACACCCAACCGGCGCTGTTCTGCCTCCAGTACGCCCTGGCGCGGCTGTGGACCGGCTGGGGCGTGCACCCCGGCCACCTGCTGGGCCACAGCGTCGGCGAGCTCGCCGCTGCCTGCGTCGCCGGGGTCTTCGACCTTGAGGACGGGCTGCGGCTGGTCGCCGCCCGCGGCCGGCTCGTGCAGGAGCGCAGCGCACCCGGCGCGATGCTCGCCGCGTTCACCGGCGAGGACACGGTCCGGGGCGCGCTCGCCGCCGTCGCCGATCCGAGCCTGGCGATCGCCGCGGTCAACGCCGGCACCAACGTCACCGTCGCCGGCACCGCCGAGGCCGTCGCGGCCGTCGAGGCGCACCTGGCCGCCGCCGGGGTGACGGTGCGGCCGGTGAAGTCCACGCTCGCGTTCCACTCGCCGATGATGGCCGCCGCCGCCGAGGACTTCGCCGAGGTGGCCGCCGCCGTGACCTGCCGGGCGCCGCGGATCCCGCTGGTCAGCGACCTGGACGGCCGGCTCTTCGACGACCAGCACCGCCCCGACGCGGCGTACTGGACCAGGCACCTCACCTCGACGATCCGCTACGCCGACGGCGTGCGGCGGCTGGCCGAGGCCGGCTGCACCACGTTCGTCGAGATCGGACCAGGTCAGGTGCTGCTCGGCGCCGGCCGCCGGGTGGTGTCCGGCGCCAGGTGGCTGCCGTCGCTGCGCACCGGCGCGGAGGACGGCGACGTGCTCACCGACTCGCTCGCCCAGCTGTACGCCGCCGGGCACGACCTCGACTGGGCCGCGTTCCACGACGGGTTCCGCCGCCGGCGGGTCGACCTGCCCACCTACCCGTTCCAGCGCAGACGGTTCTGGCTGCCCACGGCGACCCTGCCGAAGCCCGCACCGGCATCGATCCCCGTCCAGAGAGGGGCTGAGGAGCACGTGGCACAACCGACGTCGGCAGGAGCGGACGCCCGCGTCCTGGCGGAGCTGGGCCAGGTGGTGACGACGCTGCTGGAGTCCGACGCGCCGATCGACCCGGACATGTCGTTCCTGGAGCTCGGCGCCGACTCCATGACGCTGTTCCACACGATCCAGAGCATCCAGCGCACCTACGAGGTGGTCATCCCGATCGGGATGCTGTTCGAGGAGGTGAACACGCTGCGGCGGCTGGCGGGGTACATCGTGCGCAACGCCCCGGCCGCGGTGCTGGCCCTGCGCGAGCCGCCCCCGCCCGCCGTGCCGGCGGCCCCGCTTCCCGTCGTCACCCCCGCACCTGTCGCCGTGGCGCTGCCGCCGGTCGCGCCGGGTGGGGGCAGTGCGGTCGACCGGTTCCTCGACGTCCACGCGCAGGTGATGGATCAGGCGTACGAGCTGATCCGCCGTCGTCAGCCCGGTGCCGCTCCCGTGCCTGCTTTGGCGCCCGCGCCTGCCGCGCCGGTTGAGCAGGCGGTGCAGCGCACGGCGATTCCGGCCGCGCCGCAGGGGACGTTCGTCGCGTTCGGCCCCCGCACCGGCGGCGCCTCGCGGAAGCTCACCGACGCCCAGCGGGCCTTCATCGCCGACCTGTCCAGCGCGTACTGCGCCCGCACCGCCGGCTCCCGCGCCCAGGCCGCCGCCGAGCGGGTGGGCCACGCCGACGTCCGGCACGCGCCGCAGCCGTACCTCAACCTCAAGGAGACCCGCTACCCGATCGTGGTGGCCCGGTCCAACGGGGCCAGGGTGTGGGACGTCGACGGCAACGAGTACGTCGACCTCACCATGGGCTTCGGGGTGAACCTGTTCGGCCACAACGAGCCGTTCATCAATGAGGCCATCACCGCCCAGCTCGCCGACGGCATGCAGCTCGGACCGCACTCGCCGCTGGTGCCGGAGACGACCGACCTCATCAGGCGGCTGACCGGCAAGGAACGGGTCGTCTACTGCAACACCGGCTCCGAGGCGGTGATGGTGGCGGTCCGGCTGGCCCGGGCGGTCACCGGGCGGCACCGGATCGCGATGTTCGCGGGCGCCTACCACGGCACCGCCGACCCGATCCTGGCGCGGCAGGACATCGAGGGCTCCTCCGGCGAGTCGGTGCCGATGGCGCCCGGCATCCCGCCGGAGGTCAGCGCCAACGCGCTCGTGCTGCCCTACGGCGACCCGGCGTCGCTGCAGGTGCTGCGGGAGCGGGCGCACGAGCTCGCCGCGGTGATCGTCGAGCCGGTGCAGAGCCGCCGCCCCGACATCCAGCCGGTCGAGTTCCTGCGCGAGGTCCGCCGGATCACCGCCGACGCCGGCACCCCGTTTGTCTTCGACGAGGTCATCACCGGGTTCCGGATGCACCCGAACGGAGCCCAGGGCCTCTTCGGCATCGCCGCCGACATCACCACCTACGGCAAGGTCGTCGGCGGCGGCATGCCGATCGGGGTGGTCGCCGGCGACGCGAAGTACCTCGACGCCATCGACGGCGGCGCCTGGGAGTTCGGCGACCAGCCGTACCCGCAGACGGTCCGCACCTTCTTCTCCGGCACGTTCTGCAAGCACCCGCTGTCGATGGCCGCCGCCCGGGCGGTCCTGCGGGAGCTGGTCCGCCGCGGCCCGGCGCTGCAGGAGGGGCTCAACGCCAGGACCGAGGCCTTCGGCGCCCGCCTCGACGCGAGGTTCGAGGGCGCGGGCGTGCCGGTCCGCGTCGCCCGGTTCGGTTCGCTGTTCCGGCTCCGGCTGGTCGAGGAGCCCGCGAACTCGGAGCGGTCCGAGATCTTCCACACGATGCTCGTCCACGACGGCCTGTACATCTGGGAGGGCCGCAACTGCTTCCTGTCCCTCGCCCACACCGACGAGGACCTGGACAGGATCGAGGCGGCCGTCGTGAAGGCCGCCGACGCGATGACCGCCAACGGGCTGTTCCCCGGCGCCCGGCTGATGCTGGCGGGCGCGCTGTGACGTCCCGGCACCCGATCCAGGTGCTCGAGGGCGTCGGCACCCTCGTCGACCTGCTGCGCCACCAGGCCGCGAACAGGCCGGACCAGCCCGCCTGCACCGAGCTGGACAGCCACGGCGAGGAGGTGCTGACCCTCACCTACGCGCAGCTGGAGGAGCGGGTCCGCGACACCGCGGCGCTGCTGCAGCAGACCGCGCAGCCGGGCGACCGGGCGATGCTGATGCTGCCCAACGGCGTCGACTTCGTCGTCGCGTTCTTCGCCTGCGCCTACGCGGGGCTCGTCGCGGTGCCGTCACCGGCCCCGGACGCGATCCACGGCGGGAAGCGGACCCTCGGCCGGCTCGGCGGGATCGTCAAGGACGCCGACCCCGCGGTGGTGCTCACCACCGCCGAGCACGCCGAGTCGTCGCTCGTCGCCGACCTCGGCAGCGTCGAGCCGATCGTGGTGGCCGACGTGCCGGAGGGCCTCGCCGGGCTGTGGCGCGACCCCGGGGTGCGGCCGTCGGATCCGGCGTTCCTGCAGTACACGTCGGGCTCCACGAGCGCGCCGAAGGGTGTCGTGCTCAGTCACGGCAACGTGCTGGCCAACGCCGCCGCCATCGCGGTCCTCGTCGAGGCGCCGGCCTGCGACCCCGCCGACTTCTGCGTCGTGAGCTGGCTGCCGGTCTTCCACGACATGGGCCTCGCCCAGCTGATCGGCGGCCTGTACCCGGGCGGCCGGGCCGTGCTGCTGCCGCCGATGGCGCTGCTCATGCGGCCGTTCGTCTGGCTGGACGCGATCAGCCGCTTCCGCGCCTGGGTCTCCTCCGCCCCGAACTTCGCCTACGAGCTGTGCGTCGCGAAGATCACCGAGGAGCAGAAGGCGCGGCTCGACCTGAGCCCGTGGCGGGTCGCGCTCAACGGCGCCGAGCCCGTGCGGCACGGCACGCTCACCGCGTTCATGTCGGCGTTCGCCGGGGCCGGGTTCAGCCCGGCGACGTTCCGGCCCTGCTACGGCCTGGCGGAGGCGGTCGTGTATGTCAGCGGCGCCCGCCACCCGGACGACGCCCGCCACGTCGACCTGGACGCCGCGGCCCTGGCGGAGCGCGGGGAGCTCGTCGCGGCGCGGCCGGGGCACCCGTCGCGGCAGGTCGTCGCGTGCGGACGCGTCCCGGCCAACCTCGACGTGAGGATCGTCGCCGCCGGTGTACCGGCTCCGGAAGGCCTGGTGGGTGAGGTCTGGGTGGCCGGCGACAGCGTGTCCGGCGGCTACTGGCGGCAGCCCGAGGCGACCGAGGCCCGTTTCGGCGGCACGCTCGAGGACCGTCCCGGCGTCGGCTTCCTGAAGACCGGCGACCTCGGGTTCCTGCGCGACGGACAGCTCTACGTCCTGGGCCGCATCGACGACCTGATCATCGTGGACGGGCGCAACCACTACCCGAGCGACATCGAGCGCACCGTCAGCGCCGCGCACCCGGCGGTCGGCCCGGACTGCGTGGCGGCGTTCCAGTACGACGACGACGGCCGGCTCGGTGTCGTCGCCGAGACCGCCCGCCAGGTCCGGGTCTCGCGGGAGCCGGGCGGTGACGGCGTCGCTTTCGACGAGGTGGCCGCCGCGGTCCGCCGGGCGGTCGCCGACGAGCACCAGCTGCACGTCGCGTCGGTGACCCTGCTGCGCCCCGGCGGCCTGCCCCGCACCACCAGCGGCAAGGTGCAGCGCAAGCGGAGCCGGGAGCTGCTGCCCGACGGCGGGCCCAAGGCGTGGTGACCGGTACCGTACTACCGATGCGCACCTTGTTCGACACGCCTTCCACGTACAGCACCGACCCCGCCGCGCAGGCAGGTCCGGTGCCGCCGGTGCAGGCGGTGCTCTTCGACTTCGCCAACACGATCTTCCACATGATCGACGCCGAGCAGTGGCTGCGGCTGATCGCCGCCGACACCGGCCGGGCTTCTCTGCTGGACGACCCGGCCGTGCTCGCGGCGGCGCTCACCGACCTCGCCGCCGCCTACCAGCTGCCGGAGGTCCTCGCCGTGCAGGCGGGCCGCGACCTGTCCGCCGACCGGCACCGATCGGCGATGCTCGCCTGGTTCGCCGCGGTGCCGTTCCTGCGCGGTCACGAGGCGACCGCGCACGCCCGGATGATCCACACCGAGTCCTGGGTGCCGTACCAGGACACCGGCGTCGTCCTGCGCGGGCTGCGTTCGCGCGGTGTCCGGGTCGGGGTGGTCAGCGACATCGCCTGGGACATCCGGGCGCACGTCGCGCACTTCGGCCTCGGCGACCTCGTCGACACGTACGCGCTGTCCTACGAGGCCGGCCGGGAGAAGCCCGACCCGGAGCTGTTCCGCAAGGCGTGCGCGGACCTCGGCGCCGACCCCCGGGCGACGCTGATGGTCGGCGACAACCCGGTCCGTGACGGCGGCGCCTCCGCCGCTGGGCTGCGCTGCTTCATCCTGCCGGCGGAGCACCGCACCGGCGACCGTGGTCTGGCTCCGGTCCTGGACCTGGTGCCCGCGGTGCGGTGACCACTTTGTGGTATTGGTCGCCTTTTAATCCCTGCGGGCTCGGAACCAGCCCAGGCTGAGCGCCAGCGTCAGGTAGAGGGCCAGGTCCGCGTACGCCATCCGCATCGACGGCAGCCTCGGCTTCGCCGCGGTCGCGTGGACCTGGCCGACGACGTCGCCGGCGTTGGACAGCAGCAGCCGGGACGGCAGGTAGGACCAGGTTTCGAGCGCCCGCGCCGCGCCGTACGCGAGGAACACCACGGCGAACAGCGTGGCGATGGCCGCCGCGTGCTGGCGCAGCAGGGCACCGAGACCGAGGCCGACCATGGCGATCACGAACAGGTACAGCCCGGCGCTGCTCACCGCCCGCAGCACGCCCGGGTCGCCGAGCCGCACGGCCAGACCGTGCCGGTCCAGAAGGGCCTGGCCGAGCAGGAACGTGCCGAACGCCAGCGCCTCGCCGAGCACCAGCGTGACGCCGCCCGTGACCAGCAGCTTCGCCAGCAGCGCGACACCCCGCCGCGGGGTGGCGGCCAGCGTCGGCACGATCGTGCCGGACGCGTGCTCGGTCGTCACCGCGAGCACGCCCAGCACGCCGAACGCCAGCTGCGCGAACGTCAGCCCGCCGAACGCGGCGCCGACGGCGTCGAACGCGGCCAGGTCCGCCGGTGGCACGGTGCCGATCGTGCCGGTGACGCACAGCCCGACGGCGAGGACCGCCGCGGCGGCGACCGCCAGCCACGTCGACCGGACCGACCACAGCTTGATCCACTCCGCGTGGGCCGTGCGGCGCAGCACCGTCATCGCACGCCTCCCTGCTTCGCGCGGTACTGCGTCGACTCGGCGGTGACGGCGAAGTACGCGTCCTCGAGGGTGGCGTGGCCGCGGGTGAGCTCCTGGATGCTCTGATCGGCCAGGAGCCGGCCGGCGCCGATGACGAGCAGGTGGTCGGCGACGAGGGCCATCTCCGTGATGAGGTGACTGGAGACCAGCAGCGTGCGGCCCTCGGCGGCGAGGTCGCGCAGCAGCGACCGGATCCAGTGCACGCCCTCCGGGTCCAGGCCGTTGACCGGCTCGTCGAGGATGAGGACCGGCGGGTCGCCGAGCAGCGCGGCGGCGATGCCGAGGCGCTGGCGCATGCCGAGGGAGAAGCCCCGCACGCGCCGCCCGGCGACCGCTTCGAGGCCGGTCCGGCCGAGGACCTCCCCGACGCGGTGCTTCGGCAGCCCGTTGCTGGCGGCGAGCCAGCGCAGGTGCGCGTGCGCGGTCCGGCCGCCGTGCACGGTCGCCGCGTCCAGCAGCGCACCGACCTCGCGCAGCGGCGTCTCCATCAGCCGGTAGGACCGGCCCTCGAACGTGACCCGTCCGGCCGTCGGCGTGGTCAGGCCGAGCAGCATCCGGATGGTGGTGGACTTGCCCGCGCCGTTGGGGCCGAGGAACCCGGTGACCCGGCCCGGCCGCACGTCGAACGTCACCGCGTCCACGACGGTGCTGCCGCCGTAGCGTTTGCTCAACTGTCGAACCTCGATCATGCCGTCGACGATCGCAGCGGCCCGTCGCGGTGTCGTCTGCCGCTCGTACCCCCACCGCACGGGCTACCGCACCAGCCGAATGGCCGGGTTGTCTGCCGCGCGGCATACGCCCTGGGGAGGACGACGGTGACGGATGCCGGTCGTACGCTCGGCGACATGACCACCGAGCTGCGCCCGCCGCTGCGGCATCGGCTGCGGCCCTGGCACTGGCTCGTTGTCGATGTCGTCGCCGCGCTGCTGTATGCCGTCCCCGCCGGCGGCATCATCGCGGTGAAGGCCGAGCCGGGGTGGCTCGCCGTCGCCGCGCTGGCGGTGTCGTGCGGGGTGCTGCCCCTCGCGCGCCGGTTCCCGCTGACCGCGTCGCTGGCCGCCCTCGCGGTGTTCTGGCTCAGCCCGCTGTCGAGCCGGCTCGGGTGGATGGCGCTTGTACCGGCCGCGTATGCGCTGTACCGGGTGGCGGAGCGGCACCGCGGGCGGACGGCCGTCGTCGCGTTGGTGGCCGGCCTGACCGGTCCCGTGGCGACGGCACTGCCCGGGTTCCGGCACGTGGGCGGCGTCCTGCCGTTCGCGCTGCTGCTCGTCGCGGCGTGGCTGGTCGGCTACCTGGTGCACCAGCACCGCCGGTACACCGAGGAGCTGCTGCGGCACCGGGCCCGGCAGGCGGACGCCGAGCTGGAGCGGGCGGCCCGCCGCAGCGCCGACGAGCGGTTGCGCATCGCCCGCGAGCTGCACGACGTCGTGGCCCACAGCATGAGCGTGATCACGGTGCAGGCGACGTACGGCCGGCTGACGCTGGACCGCGAGCCGGCCAAGGCGGCCGACGCGCTCGCGGCGATCGAGACGACGGGCCGGGAGTCCCTCGCGGAGCTGCGACGGGTGCTCGCCGCGCTGCGTGACCAGCAGCCCGCCGCGACCGCGCCCGCGCCCGGCCTGCCCGACCTGCCACGCCTGGCGGCGCAGACCGAGGCGGCCGGCGTGCGCGTGGACCTCGCTGTGACCGGCGACCCGCGCCCGCTCGGCGCCGGCCTGGAGCTGACCGTGTACCGCATCGTGCAGGAGGCCCTGACCAACGTCATCCGCCACGCCGCAGCGACCCGCGCGCGGGTCTCGGTCGCCTACACCGACGCCGAGGTCACCGTCGAGGTCACCGACGACGGTCGGGGCGCCGACGAGGTCCCAGACCCTGCCGCCGACGGTCACGGGTTGAGCGGCATGCGCGAGCGCGCGGCCCTGTTCGGCGGCACCCTGTCCACCGCCCCGGCCCCTTCGGGAGGCTTCAGGGTCCGCGCCGTCCTGCCGATACCGTCAGCCGCCGTCCCGGACGCCGCCGCATGCGCCGGACCGGGCGTAGCGGCAGGTGCCGGACCGGGTGCGGCGGCGGGTGCCGGACCGGGCGTGGCGGCGAGCGTGGCGGCGAGCGCCGGGCCGGGCGTGGCGGCGAGCGCCGGGCTGGGTGTGGCGACTGGCGTGGCGGCGAGCGCCGGGCTGGGTGTGGCGGCGGGTGTTGCGACGGGCGCGGCGGCGAGCGCCGGGCCGAGCGTGGCGGCGGGTGTTGCGACGGAGATGGCTGCGGGGATCGCGGCGGATGCGGCGGCGAGGGCTGTGCCGGGAGCGGCGGCAGGGACGTTGACGGACACGGCGGCACGGTGACCGAGGCATGGGTGGTGGCCGCAGTAAGGATGCACCCCGTCGTAGCGGTGCCGGCGTTCGTGCCGGTTGAGGGTGCGGCCGTGCTGGCGGCGACCGTGATGGCGGCGGCGGGGGTGGAAGTTGCGCTCGTACCGGCTGAGGGCGCGGCGATGCTTACGGGTGCGGCGGCGGGCCTGGCGGCGGATGCTGCGACGGGCCTGGCGACGGGGACGGCGACGGGGGTGGCGGCGGATGCTGTGACGGAGATGGCTGCGGGGATCGCGGCGGATGCGGCGGCGAGGGCTGTGCCGGGAGCGGTGGCAGGGATGTTGACGGACATGGCGGCACGGTGACTGAGGCGCAGATGGCGGCAGGAAGGATGGATCCCGCCGTGCCGCTGGCGGTGCCGGCCTGCGTGCCGGTTGAGGGTGCGGCCGTGCTGGCGGCGACCGTGATGGCGGCGGTGGGGGTGGAAGTTGCGTTCGTGCCGGCTGAGGGCGCGGCGATGCTGACGTGTGTGGCGGCGGGTGTCGGGTCGGGTGTGGCGGCGGGTCCCGGGCCGGGTGGCGACGGGTGTGGCGGCGGATGCTGTGACGGAGATGGCTGCGGGGATCGCGGCGGATGCGGCGGCAAGGGCTGTGCCGGGAGCGGCGGCAGGGACGTTGACGGACACGGCGGCACGGTGACCGAGGCATGGGTGGTGGCCGCAGTAAGGATGCACCCCGTCCTAGCGGTGCCGGCGTTCGTGCCGGTTGAGGGTGCGGCCGTGCTGCCGGCGACCGTGCTGCCGGCGACCGTGATGGCGGCGACCGTGCTGCCGGCGACCGTGATGGCGGCGACCGTGATGGCGGCGGCGGGGGTGGAAGTTGTGTTCGTGCCGGCTGAGGGCGCGGCGATGCTGACGGGTGTGGCGGCGGAAGTTGCGTGCGGGCAGACGAGGGAGCGGTTTGTGTTTGCGTCGACGCTGACAGGCACGTCGCGGTGACCGAGGTCCGGGTGGTCGTCGTCGACGACCAGGCGCTCGTCCGGGTCGGGCTGTGCGGCATCGTGGCGACCGGCGACGGGCTGACCGTGGTCGGCGAGGCGGCCGACGGGCTGGCGGCCGTCGACGTCGTCACCCGGCTGGTGCCCGACGTGGTGCTCATGGACATCCGCATGCCCGTCCTGGACGGGATCGAGGCGACCCGCAGGATCACCGCTGCGACGGCCAGCCGGGTGCTGATCCTGACGACGTTCGACCTCGACGAGTACGTCTACGGTGCGCTGCGCGCGGGGGCCAGCGGGTTCCTGCTCAAGGACGCGCCGCCGGAGGACCTGCACGCGGCGATCAGGGTCATCGCGGCCGGCGACGCACTCCTGGCGCCCGGCGTGACCCGCCGCCTGATCGCCACCTTCGCCGCCTTATCCGCCGCCTCCATGGATCCCGCCCCCGTGGATCCCGCCCCCGTGCCGCCGGCGCCGAGACCGGCGCCCGACCCGCTCGGCGGCCTGACCGACCGCGAGCGGCAGGTGCTCGCCCTGGTCGCCGAGGGGCTCACCAACGCCGAGATCGGGCTGCGCCTGCACATCACCGCCGGCACCGCCAAGACCCACGTGGCGCGGCTGCTGCACAAGCTCGACGCCCGCGACCGCATCCAGCTGGTCATCGTCGCGCACCGCGCCGGCCTGGCTCCCTGAAGCCGCGGCCCCTGATCCGCATCCAGAACGAGCCAGCGGCGCGGTCACTCCTCGGCCAGGGGCTGGGCGATCGGCAGTCGGTGGAGGATCGCGATCGGCATCGCACCGGCGACCGCGGCCTGGCCTCGATCGTGGACCTGGTCCCCTCCACCCGTTGAGCCGGCCCGAGTGGGCCTATGACTGAGCCTGGGCCACTGACACCGTCGGCGACGACCCTGCTGTCTACGACCGCAGGGATGACGACGCTGACTGGCAGTTTGTCGTGGCCGGTCTGGCGGAATTCCTGCACCCGTTCTGGTTGTTCAATGCCGTCACGTCGGCCCCGGCGCTGGCGATCAAGCGACCGGCCAGGCCCGAGGACGTCACCAGCATGCCGTCTGCGAATCCTGTCTTGGAGTCCGTTGCCGGACCGTCGTGGCACCGGCCGGTTGCCTACCGACGTTGAGTCGACCTGAGCTGTGGGAAGGCCGTGTCAGCGTGGTCATTCCTCGGCCAGGAGTTGGGCGATCGGCAGGCGGTGGAGGATCGCGATCGGGACCGTCGCGGCGACCGCGGACACGGCGACGCCCGCGGTGAGGGCGATCGCCGCGCACCACAGCAGCGGGGTGGTGAGCGCACCGGCGAACAGCGCCGCGGCGCCCAGTCCGAGGCCCGCGCCGATGGCGCCGCCGAGCATGCCGATGGCGACGGCCTCGGTGACGACGAGACGGCGGAGCAGGCCGTCGTGCCAGCCGGCGGCGCCGAGCAGGGCCAGCTCGCCGGAGCGTTCGGAGATCCCGAGGAACAGCACGTCGGCGACGGACACGATGCCGAGCACGATGGTGACTGCGACAGCGAGGTAGTCGACGGTGCGGGCCTGCACCGCGATCGCCTCGCCGAGGAGTGTCCCGACGACCGCGCCGCGGAACGCGAAGGTGACGGCCAGCAGCATGGTGAGGGCGGCGACGCCGATGGCGAGGCTGCCGGCGCCCAGGGCCGCCCGGCCCGGTGTCCGTGCCAGGTAGGTTAGGGCGAGCCCGGTCACCCGCCGCGGGCCGCGCCGCCTGGCGGACGGTGCCGACACGGCGGGCCGGACGGCCACCGCGGGGTCGGGTCTGGCCGCCCGCAGCGCCGGCCACAGTCCCGCCGCGATGGCCAGGAGCAGCGCGACGGGGATCGCCAGCAGGGCGCGGAGCCAGCCGATGTCGAGCCCGAACGCGGCGGCGAGCGGCACCGCGAGCAGGGTCCCCGCGATGCCGGCGGCCAGGCCGATGCCGGTGATCTCGGTGAGGAGCAGTTGGAGCAGCTGTCTTCGGCTCCAGCCGAGGCAGGCGAGCACGCCGAGGTCGGTGCGCCGGGCGCGGGTGGCGGCGTTGGTGGCGTTGAGCACGGCGAGGGCGCACACGACGAGCACGAGGCCGGACAGCAGGACGCTTTTGCGGTCGGCCGCGTGTACCAGTACCGCCGCGACGCCCTTCCTGACCCACGGTTCTGACACGGCGAGGTCCGGCCGCCCGAACCTGCCCGCGGGGTAGTGGACGGTGACGCCGGTGGGTGAGGAGCCGAGCGTGATGTCGACCTGGAGTCCGGTGCGGCGGGCGAGCTGCTCGGCGACGAGCCGCACCCGTTCGCGGTCGGCGGCGCCCATGCCGACGGTGCCGGCGAGCCGCACCCGCACCATGCTGATCGGGGCCGCGCGGTTGAGCTGATACTCCGGGTACTCCGGTTTCGTGCCGTATCCGTCGGGGCCGAAGATGACCGGCAGCGCGCCCATCGTCGTCAGCATCAGCGGCGGCTGGCTGAGCAGGCCGCTGACGTTGGCGTTCGGCTCCAGGCGCCGGCCGTTGAGGGCATTGCGGGATGCGTCGTCGGCACCCTCGGCTCCGGGGTTGAAGTACGTGTCCATCGGGACCGCGGAGAGTGCGCTGCCCAGCCGTACCAGGGACGGGTCGAACGTGCCGACGGCGTCGAGCGCGACGTCCGGCATGGCGATGTCGCCGGGTTGGACGTCGTGCTCGGCGGTGATGTTCGGGTGTGCGGCGACGGCACCCCGCACGCCGGTGTCGGCGAACTCCATCGGCACGGGGTGGCCGCTGTCGCCGGCGTCGGCGCCGAGCCCCCAGATCTTGAGGTCGTAGGGCACGGGCTCGGTCCGCAGGCCGTCGCCGTCGGCGGTCGTCCTGGCGGGTCCGACGGTCCAGAACCGGTCCAGCCACAGGGTGTTGGACACCGCCATGTCGTCGGGGCCGCGCTCGAACGGGTGGCGCAGCCGGTCGACCATGTCCTGGTACGGCCCGTCGATCGGGACCGTGCGGGTCGCCAGCCGGGTGCCCGGTTGGCCGTCCAGCGCGGCGCGGAGGCCGCGGTTGTCGGTGCCGGCCCGGACCAGGTCGACGGCCGCGCCGCCGAGCCGCTGGATCTGCAGTTCGAGCCGGGCGTCGAGCTGCGGCTTGTCGGCGACGAGGATCGGCAGCGAGTCGTAGGGGTACGGCATGCCGTCGAGCCGTCGCTGTGCGGGCCGCTCGCCGGCGGTGAAGTACCTGCCCGAGGTGACCGCGGTGTCGAGCCCGGCGAGCGCGGCCTCGGCCCCGGGATCGACGGCGGCCATCAGGAACGGCACCGACCAGGCGAGGGTGACCACCGGCGCCACCGGATCGCCGAACACGTCGCGGGAGCCCGGCCCGCCGACGCAGGTGAGCGAGGAACGGCCCGGCAGGTCGGTCGGGTCGATGAAGTCCCGTTCGCCCACGGACTGCACGACGGGGCAGACCTGCCGGCGGCCGCCGCCCGGGTCGACCTCTTCGGCGGGTGGGATGCCTTCGCCGCCGCGCATCTCGCTGAGCTGCTTCTGGTGCAGCACGTTCCGCGTCGAGTACAGGTATGCCGCGCCGTCCGGGATGCGCGACAGGCCGGCGTCGGTGACCCAGGTCGGCTGCACCTTGATCACCTGGCGTTCGGCGGCCGGGTCGAGGTCGGCGCCGAGCTGCACGGTGACGGGGACGGTCCGGATGACGTAGCCGATGACGGCGACGGGTGCGGCGACGGCGACGCCCGGCACGTGCTGGATCTGGTGCCACTGCTCGACGGTGATGCCCCCGCGCAGGCCGGCGAGCTGACCCGACTGCACCAGGTTGCGCTGCTGCTCCAGCGGCAGGACGCTGCCGGCCGGGCGGATGAGGATGTCGTACGCGGGGCGGAAGTTGGCCTCGACGGTGCCGGTGGCGTCGAGCCGGGCCGTGACGGCGGCCGCGGTCAGCAGGGTGAAGCCGACGACCGCGACGGTGATCATCGCCAGCAGCGCGACGGACCGCCGCAAGCGGACCCGCCACTGCGCCGCGGCCATGCCAAGCATCGATCGCCCCCGTCCTCGTGCTTCCCCGGGAGATGTTATCGCTCACATCCTGCGGCACCTACTGGCAGGAGTGCGGAGCAGCGGCGCCGGCTGTTTCAACTTCCACGTGTACCGGCTGCTGCCGCTGGACGGGTCCGCACTGGTCGGTCCCGGGCGGCCAGGACCCAGCGGCTGCGGCCGGAGCGTTTCGCCTCGTACATGGCGGCGTCCGCGCGGAGCAGGACGTCCTCCGGCTCGGCGCCGGGCGCGGCCGGGGCGATGCCGACGCTCGCGCCGACCCGGTAGGCGCCGGTGGGGGAGGAGACCGGCTCGGCGAGCGAGGTGAGGAGGCGCTCGGCGAGGGCGGTGGCGGCCGGCACGGGCAGTCCGGGGCAGCCGACGGCGAACTCGTCACCGCCGAGACGGGCGACCGTGTCGCCGGAGCGGACCGCCGCGCGGAGGCGGTCGGCGACCGCGACGAGCACCGCGTCGCCGGCGGCGTGGCCGTTGGTGTCGTTGACGGCCTTGAAACCGTCCAGGTCGATGTACAGCACGACCGGCGCGTCCGGGATCGACCGGGCCAGGGCCTC
Organism: Dactylosporangium sp. NPDC050588; assembly: GCF_040654975.1. Taxonomy (NCBI): domain Bacteria; kingdom Bacillati; phylum Actinomycetota; class Actinomycetes; order Micromonosporales; family Micromonosporaceae; genus Dactylosporangium; species Dactylosporangium sp. NPDC050588. The sequence continues at coordinate 92,332 of NZ_JBFAJA010000042.1, forward strand.
GGCGAGGGTCGCCCGGTTCGCCAGGCCGGTCAGCACGTCGTGGGACGCCTGGTACTGCAGCTGCCGCTGGGCGCGTTCCTGCTCGCGGACGGCGGCGGTGAAGCGGGCCAGGATGAAGGCGCACTCGGCGGTCGTCGCGGCCAGCAGCAGCCACGCCTTCGTGCCGACGGTGCCGACGGTGCCGACGCTGAGGATCGCCAGGGTCGGCGCGAGCAGCACCAGGGCCGCGGCCGTGGCGAGCCCCAGCAGCAGACGGGCGATCACATCCATTCCATCGGCGGTGGCGGCGCGCACCTGACGCAGTCACGATCGGTGAAGGTCACACCGGCCGGGCGGCGCGGCAGCCGTGCCCGAGGTGGTTCAGTGGGCACACGTTTCGCGGTAGGTGAGGCCCTGGACGTGGCGGGACCACTCGCCGGCGTTCAGTCCCCGGGTGACGACCGCGCAGGCGGCGGCCACCGGGTCGGCCACGACGGCATCCAGCGGGGTGTTGTCCCACAGTGACACGGTGCCGTCGGCGGCGCCGATGACCAGGGACAGGCCGTCGGGGCTGAGCGCGACGGCGGACACGGCGGCGCCGTTGCCCGCGGCACCGAGCGCCGAGGGCGGATACCGGGGGTCGACGGACCACACCGTCACCGTCCCCGCGCCGCCCACGGCGAGCTTCCGGGAGCCCGCGTCGAACCCGGCGGCGGTGATGCCCGCGTCGAGGTCGAGCAGCGGGGCCGGGCGGGCGGGGTCCGCGAGGGACCACAGGGTGGCGCTGCCGTCCACGCTGCTGGCCGTCAGCGCGAGCCGGCCGTCGGCGGCGAGCGCGACCCGCTCGACGCTGCCGCCGCGACCGCTGAGGGTGCCGGCGAGGCCCGGCCCCGTGATGTCGGCCGTGCCCCACAGTTGCGCGGTGCCGGCGGTGCCGACGACGAGCCGGTTCAGGTCTCCGTCGGCGGCGACGGTGAGCGCGCCCGCGGAGACGGTCGTGAGCTGTCGAGGGGCGTCGAAGGGCGTCCATACGGTGACGACGGCCGGTTGGGTCGCGCCGACGCTGGCCACGAGGGTGGTGCGGTCACTGTCCACGGTCAGGGCGGCGGCCACGATCGGTGCGGCGGCGGCGAGGGTACCGCTGCGGACCGGTGCCCGCGGATCGCCGGGATCCCACTGGGAGGCGGTGCCGGCCGCGTCGAGCACGGTCAGCGACGACGCGTCAGGGCTGAAGGCGACCGCGACGACGGCCGCGGGCCGTGCCGGCAGCGTCGCGAGCCGCCGCGGCGCCTCGCCCCGTGCGACGGCCCACACCTGGACGGTCCGGTCGTCGCCGGCGGTCGCGAGGCGGCGGCCGTCCGCGCTGAAGGCGGCCGAGACCACGGCGCCGCGGTGGCCGTCGAGCGGGCCGCGCGGCGTCGGGCCGGGCGCTGCGGTGCGCCACAGGTTGAGGGCGTTGTCGCCGTCGGCGGTGACCGCGATCCCGCCGCCGGGGGCGAAGGCGACCGCGGACACGCCGTCGGTGTGGTTGCCGAGCCGCGCGGCGAACGTCGCGCCGCCGGTGGTGACGGTCCACTGCACCGCGGTCTGGTCGGCGCTGCCGGTCAGCAGGGACCGCCCGTCGGGGCTGAACGCGGCCGCGGTGACGGGTTGCGTGTGCCCACGCAGGGTGGCCCCACGGACGGGCCGGACCGGGTCCGTGATGTCCCACACGGCGGTGCCGCCGTCGATGCCGCCGACGGCGATGTGACCGCGGTCGGGGGCGAGGGCGAGGCTGCGGACCGGGCCGGGCGCGGCCGCCGTCAGGGTCGCCGTCCTGCGCGGCCGGATCGGGTCGGTGACGGTCCACAGGTCGACGGTGCCGTCCGCGGTACCGACGGCCGCGGTGCCCTCGCTGACGGCGACGGCGGTCACGTCGGCGCCGGTGGTCGGCAGCGTCGCGGTCCTGGTGGGGGCGGCCGTGACGTCCCACAGCGCCGCCGCCGGTCCGCTGGTGCCGGTCAGCAGCAGCCGCCCACCGGCGGCCAGGGCCGCGACGTCGACCGTGCCGCCGGCGCCGAGGCCGCCGGTGGTCACGGCCCGGGGGAGCGCCGGATCCGTGACGTCCCAGCGGGAGACGGTGCCGTCGAGGCTGCCGGCGAGGACGACGGTCGCGCTGTCGGCGCTGAACGCGGCCGCGTCGACCAGGGTGCCGCGGCCGCTGTCGATGACGGACAGGACGCGGGCCGCGGCCGGGTCGTGCACGTCCCAGAGCACCGCGGTGGAGTCCGCCGACCCGGTCACCAGCAGCCGGCCGTCGGGGCTGACCGCCGCGACCGGTGTCGCGCCGTGGCCGGTGGTGAGCGTCGCCACCAGCCGGTTGGCGGCGAGCGTGTCGGTCAGCGCCGCCCGGGTCTGCGCGTCCGGATTCAGCGACATCGCGGCGACGCCGAGCCGCAACGCCAGGGCGGGCTGCGCGGGCCGGGCGGACCGCGCCTCGAGCAGCAGGCGGGCCACCGTGGCCGACCGCGCGTCGGTCTGCGCCTCGACCTGGGCCTGCCGGCTGACGACGACGATGACGCCGATGGACGCGACGAGGAGGAACGCGAGGGCGGCGATGATGGACTGGACGCGGATCGTCCGCCTGCGCAGGGCGGCGGACCACCGCGTGTTGCGCTCGCGGACCGGCTTCACCAGGCGGTCGTGGGTCAGCTCGTACCAGACGGTGCCGCGCTGCCGTTCGGCGCGGATCAGGTGCCCGTCCTGGAGGTGTTGGACCGTCGCCTCGGCGGGATCGCCGGCCGGGCCGTGCTGGACCTGGGCCCGGAAGCCGTCCGGGGTGATGAGTTCGGTGCCGAACCAGTTCCGCAGGGCGTGTTCGTCGACGCCGGTGAGCTGTGTGACCCGGAGGAGCCCTTCGTCGTAGAAGTCGCCGAGCGCGTCGTTGACGTTGCCGTGCTCGCGGACGTGGGCGAGGTCGAGCCGCGTGGCGCCGGGTGGCAGCCGGTCCCAGAGCTTGGCGCAGACGACCTGCAGATGGACCGGCTCGACGCGCGACCCGATCCGCTCGCCGGCTCCGGAGTCCGCCCGCTCCCGGGCCAGGTCGTCGAGGATGAACTCGGCGGCCTCGTCGGTGAAGTCCACGCCCCGCAGCTCGGCCGGCTCGCGGACCGCGCGCACCGCGCCGGACCGGCTGAGGTAGTCGAGGCGGAACCGGGCCGACAGCTGCGTCGGGATGTGCGGCAGGAACGGATCCAGCGCCGCGATGTGGTCCTCGCGCATCACGAACAGCGCCCATCGCCGCTGGTCGCGGAGCGCGGCGCCGACGTCGGTCATGAACTCGACGATCTGCTGCGGCCGGCCGGCGTCGCGGATGAGCTCCTCGAACTGGTCGAAGACGAGGAACTCCAGCCGGTCGTCGGTGCGCAGCCGGTCGAGGTGGGCCGCGAACCCGCCGGGGGAGACGTCCGCCGCGGGGTCGATCGACGCGACCGCGCCGGCGATGAACGGGTTCGTGGCCTCGGCGCCGGCGAGCGGGCTGACGACCCGGACGACGGGATGGATCACGAAGTCCTCGTCCCGCAGGCGCGGGATCAGGCCCGCTTGCACCAGCGAGGTCTTCCCGGCGCCCGACGGCGCGTACATCAGCACGATCCGGCGGGCCAGGACCCGGTCGAGCAGCTGGTCGAGCTCGCCGTCGCGGCCGTAGATGGGCTCGCCGTCCTGCAGCGCGCGGGGCCCGACGTACGGGTTGGTCACCGCACGGCCCGGCGGTGCAGCTCGCGGATGAAGTCGAGGGCGGCGCCCCAGTAGACCGTGAACTCGATGGTCAGGCCGGTCTTGCGGAAGTACTCCTGCACGTAGCGGCGGGCCGCTTTCAGGTACCGCTGCGCCGCGTCGGCGTCCAGGGTGCTGGCGACCGGATCGACCTGGACGGCCACATGGGTCCGCTGGCCGAGGCGGAAGGTGCCCTGCTGGTTGAGGATGAGCCGGAGCAGCCCCCGGAAGTCCCAGTCCTCCAGCCGGAACCCGAGCAGCAGCAGCGCCGAACCGGTGAGCTCCGTCCACACCGAGTCGGGGATGCACTGGTCCTGCTGCGTCACCTTGATGACGTAGTCGAGGTAGTCGTCCTCGGTGAGCACCAGCGACGCCGGGTCGCCGGCCCAGCCGAACAGGTGGTACACGATCGGGTTGTCCCGGTCCGGCCGGCGGTACCGGCCGCTCGCGAACACGTCGTCGGCGACCGCCGGCCAGGTCGCGTCCTTCCAGCGGCACCAGGCGACTCTCGGCCGCGGGCCGGTCCGCTCGACCGCGTCCTCCATGAAGCTCAGCGGGTGGGTGGTGAGGTACCACCGCAGCCGCAGCTCGGCGAGCAGCTGATGCGCCTCGTCGTGACCCGCCGCCAGATGCTGCGCCGCGGCCCGCCGGGCGAGGTCCCGCAGTTCCTCGTAGGACGCCGGGACGGCGGCCCCGCCCAGGCGCGTGCAGAGCTCCTCGAGGAACAGCTCGCGCGGGAATCCGTGGTGCTGGGTGACCGTCAACCACTGCGCGACCTGCGCGATGTCGGCGAGCTTGTCGTTGTGGAACGGCAACGAGACGCCCGCGGCGTCGGCCAGCCGGGCCGCGATGTCCTGCCGCGACGGGAGCAGCTCGTCGGTGAGCCCGGGCCCGAGGATCGCCGTGCACTCGCCCCGGTCGACGTATCGGACCAGCAGCTCCCACTTGCCGAAGGCGTCCTCGTCGTCGGTCGCGCCGGCGTACGGTCCGGAGGCGGGCACCGGCAGCAACTGCATCGGGTCGGCGCCGAGCGCGTCCCACCACTGCGCCGCCAGGTCCGGGCCGAGCCGGTCCACGGCCGCGATCGGGGTGGCCAGCAACGCCGACTCGCCCGCCCGCGCCGGGTGGTCGGTGATCACGCCGATGACGCGCTCACCGACGATGACCGCGGCGCCCGACATGCCCGACCACTGCGAGACGCCCCGCGCCTCCTGCTCGGCCGACAGCCGGCGCGGATACCTGCCGGTGTGCAGGCTGAGCATCTGCGACTTCAGGTTCTCCGCGAGCGGGATGTCGCCGTCGACCTGCACCGATTCGCGGATCTCGCGGGCCTCCCCGCCGACGGTGGCGCGCGTGGCGCGATGCTGAGGGAACCCGACGGCCCAGCCCCGGACGTGGGTTGCCGGCGCGGTCCGGTCGAGCCGCGCGTACCGGACCGGCGCGATGTCCGGCACCGTCTCGTCGAGCCGCAGCAACGCCAGGTCCACACCATCGGGGCCGCCGTCGAGGAACAGGCGGGCCACCCGGCCGGGCTCGTCGGACCGCAGGTCGCCGACGCGGTGCACCGTCACCGAACCGTCGTGGACGACGTGCGCCGCGGTCAGCACCAGCCGGTCGGTGACCAGGAGCCCGGAGCCGACGAACCAGCCGGCGTGGCCGCAGTCGACGTTGACTTGCACGACCCGGCCGCGCAGCGTCGCCGACATGCGCTAGGCAGGGCGGGCGGTGGCCGCTGCCGCGACCTTGATCGGCCGGCCCTGGGCGTCGACCGGAGGGTCCAGCACGACGGTGATGGTGTGCACCGACTCCTTCGAGTACTGGCCGCTGGCGCCGAGCCCCAGCACCCATACGTTGACGCCCGCGTTGGCCTCGCCCGACCGCGTGACGCCGACCTGGAGCTCCAGGGTGACCTGGCCGACGGGGAACTGCACATCCGCGCCCTGGGCCGCGAGGGCCGCCTCGCTCAGCTCGCGCCGGATCTGGTCGAGTGTCTCCACCAAGCCGATCTTCATCGTGTCCGCCGCACCAATCACATCGCTGCCGGTCGAAGTGACCAGTCTGGCACAGCCCCGTGCGGACCTCCCTCGTGCGACCGGGCTCCCGGCCGTGTCCGACCGTTGCGCGGCACTGGTCGAACGGCGGCGCGCCGCTGCGAATGCCGCACCTGAGGTGTCATCGGCGCGCGAGCGCCGAAAGGATCAAGGTCTCGACGATGTGCCGCGCCTGGCGGGCTCCGGCGGCCGGCTCGTTGCACTCGACCGCCACGGCGAACGCCACCGGCCCACGCGAGGTCTCCACGAACCCGGACAGCCACGCGATGTGCCGTCCGAACTGCTGCGGCGACGGTGACACCAGGTCGTGGCCGCCGGCCAGCGCCCACACCGGTGCGCCGACGGCCGCGTCGAGCCCGTCGACGGTCATGCCGTCACCGGTGGCGCCACTCAGGGCCCGGCGCAGCTCGGTGGCCACGCCGGTGGACAGCGCGGTGCGCCGCTCGGACGGTGCCGCCGCCACGGCCGCGGCGCCGGGGCGCTTGTCGGCGGTGACCAGGGTGGGGCGGATCGCCGACCCGTCGTTCGCGATCGCGGCCATCACCGTCGCCATGCCGAGCGGGGTGCCCTCCACGCCCGCGCCGCCGAGCACGTTGAGCGCGACGCCGGTCGGGTCGGTGCTCGCCGGGACGCACGAGCCCACCGTGCCGGCGGCCGGGCCGTCCAACCATGCCGTGGTGCCGCCGCACGGTCCGACCCGCAGCCCGAAGCGCTCCGACTGCTGGGCGATCCGCTGCCAGCCCAGGCGCTGGGCGAGCAGCACGAAGGCGGTGTTGCACCGCCCGGCGAGCGCGTCGCGGACGGTGACCTTGCCGGCGGCGGACCGGCGGCACGGCCCGCCGCCCGGGTTGCGGACGGTCACCGAGGACGGCAGCGTCACCTGGTCGGGCGCGTCGATGAGGTCGTCGGCGCCGGCCCCCGCCTGCTGGAGGTACGCCGCCGCGACGACCACCTTGAACGTGTCGCCGAGCCCGTACGGCGCGCCGGCGGCCCGGTTGACGGTCGGCGCGGGAACGGTGACGTCGGTGCGGCCGCCGACGTACTGCCGCAGCTGATCACCGGCGGTGTCCTCGTCGCGGGACGCGGCCCGTCCGTACGACCACCGCCAGCACTCCGCCGTCCCGGCGGACCTCGTCGTGCACTCGGTGTTCGGTCTCGTTCCGTCGAGCCGCCCGTCCGGCTGGAGCGTGTCGTAGTACCAGCGCCCCTCGGTGGCATAGGGGTCCTGTGTCACGGTGGTCGACTGCGCCGCCGGTTGGGGCGGGGCCGAGGCGAGCACCAGCAGCCGGCCGGTGCGCGCGTCGATCGCGACCACTCCGCCGGCGAGGGGACCCGAGCCGGCGGGCCCCGAGGAGCGCAGCGCCTGCGCCGCGGCGTGCTGCAGGTCGGGGTCCACGGTGATGTCGAGCCGGCCGTCCGCGCCGGTCGCGAACTGCGGCAGGAGCCGGCGGCGGAGGCTGCTGCCGGCGGTCCCGGACACCACCTCCGGGTACGAACGCTCCAGGATGCCGGTCGCCGAGCCGCGTCGGGTCCGCAGCAGGCCGGTGAGGTCGGCCTGGTCCAGCCGGCCGGCGCCGCCTTCCTGCCGCCAGGTCCCGTCCTGCTGCAGCACCAGGGCGGTGCCGTCGCCGAGGCGGACCTCGATCCGGGTCCGCCGCTGAGCGATCAGGTCGGTCGAGCAGGCGACCGGGTCCGGTGGCGGTGAGGTGAGACCCTCCCGGGTCGCGGGCCGGGGCGGGCACGGCGGCCGGCTTTCGCCGTAGACGGCCGGCAACAGGCCGGCGGGGTCGGGGTGCGGTGCCAGGTAGGGCATCGCGGTCACCGCCACGGCGGTCAGCGTGAGCGAGACGGCCGCGACGAGCGCAGGCGACCGCCCGCCGCCGGTGAGCACGGCCTGGGGCTGCGGGGACGGCGACCCCGGGCCGGACGCAGGCCGGGAGCCGCGGACGGCGAGCACGGCGATGACGGCCACGACCAGCGCGACGTTCGCCTGTGTCGCCCGCGACAGGAACGGCGTCGAGACGCCCAGCAGCGGCACGAGGTTGACCGTCCCCGCGAATGCGAGCAGGTACTGGCCGGCGAGCATCGCGCCGACGCCCGAGGCGAAGAGCCGTGCCGCGCCCGGCCCGTCGCGGGTCTGGCCCTGGCCGCCGACGCGGGCCGTCGCCACGCCGAGCAGCACCGTCAGGATCCCGCCGGCGAGCACGACCAGTCCGCCGAGCTTGCTCCATTCGACGGCCAGCACCAGGTCTGTCGCGCCTGCCGGCACGGACCCGGAGACGGTGTCGGTGAGGCCGCGACCCCACAGGCCACCGTCGGCGATGGCGGCGAGGCCGATCGCCGTCTGCGACCGGTACGACTCCAGGTCGGCGGCCAGCGACCGCTGGCACGGCGTCCATCCTGCCGGCAGCTGCGGCGTGCCGACGCCGTCGACCTGGAGGCACTCCGACGACCAGCGGTGCGCCCATGGGTCTTCCCACATGCGCAGGCGATCGGCGGTCACCGGTCCCGCGGCCACGGCAGCCGCGAAGGTGAGCAGGAGCATCCCGCAGCCGGCACCGACCGCCGCCCGGTGCCGCCGGATCGCCGAAGCGACCGGGTTCCGGCGCGGCCCCGGCACGGGCGTCGCGCGGCGCCCCGCGACCACGACGATGCCGACCGTGCCCGCGCCGACGGCGGCGAGCGTGCTCGCGCCGTGATGCCCGACGATGAGGACGGCGACGGCCAGCACCAGGAGTCCGGCGAGCACCAGCAGCCGGCGGCGGCGCGCCGCGGGTTGTTGCGGCCGGGGCGTGGACGGGGCGACCAGCCAGGCGATCCCGAGGAGCAGGACGGGTGCCTGCCACTGCGGGAGCCGTCCGGCGCCGCCCTCGGACAGGACCTGTTCGGCGGCGATCGGGACCAGTATGAGCAGCGCTGCCGTCAGGGTGCGCCCTTGAGGCGACGACGCCGAGGCGACCAACGGGCGCAGCACCCGTTGGGCCGCCGGACCGCGCAGCGCCGGCACCGCCACCGCAATGCCGGCGGCCGCGAGCATCGGCAGGAGGACGATGTCGAGGCCGTAGGCGAGCGACGCCGCGGACAGCGCCGGCCTGGCGGGGTCCGGTGCGACCGTGAGCCGGACGGTGAGCAGCGCTCCGAGTTCGAGCAGCACGCCGGTGGCGAGCACGACGGCGACGGCGGTCCGGCCGGGGACGCCGGGGCGGCTGACCCGCAGCGCGAGGACGGTCGCCAGGACGACGCCGCAGCAGATCAGGGCGAGCCACGTGATCACCGTCGCGCGGCTCAGGCCGAAGCCCGCCGCCACCAGGGCGTGCGGCGCCCAGCACCGCCACGTCCACCGGTCGAGCACCGGGCCGCCGCCGAAGAGGAGCCGCGCCGTGAGCACCACGGCCCATACCAGGCCCGCGAGCACGAGCAGGTTCGACGCCGGCCCATCGACCAACGCTTCGATGGTGCGCACCCCTCCCGGTCGCGTCCAGGAGCGCCGTCCGGGGAGGCCCGAGCGCCGCAGCATGCAGCGACCGACCCTACACGGATCGCAGCGGCGGCAGCTCGGGCGTGCGGTTGACGTCGCAGGGCCGTTCGTAGCCGCCGGTGGCGCGGGAGCGGAACGTGAGCACGGCGACGGTGTGGGCCCTGGGCGAGCCATTTGTCGGTGTCTCTTGACGGGGCGCCTGGTCATCCCCTTGAATGCTGGGTGTTACTGAACTAGTAACAGGAGTTAACCACCTTGTTGCGCCGCACCTCGGGCGGACCTGGTGCAGGCAGAACCCCCATCTGTCATCCCGGTCCGGGTCGGGCGGCCACCGCCGCTCCCGCCGCCGGACCGGTCGTCAAGAGGAGCCAATGTGAGACGCACACTCGCGCTGCGCGGGGGCGTGACGGTCGCCGCCGCCGTCGCCGTCGTGCTGGCCGCCACCATGGTGACGGCCGCCGCGACCCGCCCGCCGGACCCCGGCCCGCCCCAGAAGGCCGCCGTCGCGCCGGAGGTGGCCGCCGAGCAGTTCCTCGGCGCCGAGCCCGCCAAGGTGCACCGGTCGCCCGAGGACCGCTTCGACCGCAGGTCGGTCGTGCGGCAGGAGGGGCTGCGGTACGTGTCGTACGAGCGCACCCACCGTGGCCTGCCGGTCCGGGGCGGCGACTTCGTCGTCGTCACCGACGCGAACGGCACGGTGCTGAGCGTCAACGGCGCGCAGGAGACCGCGCTCGACGTCACGACCACTGCCAAGATCGATGCCGCCAAGGCGACGGAAGTCGCGAAGACGCAGCTGTCGAAGGTCACGACCGCCTACCCGCCCAGGCTGGTCGTCCTCGCCCGCGGCAAGGGCCGGCTCGCCTACGAGGTCGTCCTCGAGGGCACCGCCGCCGGCAAGCCCGGCAAGCTGCACGTCTACGTCGACGCCACGACCGGCGCCGCGCTGCCCGAGGAGACCTGGGACGAGGTCGTCGCCGCGACCGGCAACGGCTACTACAACGGCCAGGTCACCATCGACACGTCGGGCTCCGGCTCGTCGTACACGATGACCGACCCCAACCGGCCCGGGATCTCCTGCGGTGGTCAGGGCGGCACGCCCTACACCAAGACCACCAACACCTGGGGCAACGGGACGGGCACCAACCTGGAGACCGCCTGCGTCGACGTGATGTACGCCGTCGAGCAGGAGTGGGACATGCTCAGCAGCTGGCTGGGGCGCAACGGGATCAACGGCGCCGGCCGCGGCTTCCCCGCCCGGGTCGGGCTGGCGGAGGTCAACGCGTACTGGAACGGCTCGTACACCAACTTCGGCCGCAACTCGGCCGGCAGTGCCCAGGCGACCCCGATCGACGTCGTCGCGCACGAGTACGGCCACGCCATCTTCCAGACCACGCCCGGCGGCGCCGGCAGCGGCAACGAGAACGGCGGCCTCAACGAGTCGACCGGTGACATCTTCGGCGCGCTGACCGAGGCCTACGCCAACAACCCGAACGACCCCGCGGACTACGACGTCGGCGAGGAGGTCAACCTCACCGGCTCCGGCCCGATCCGGTACATGTACAACCCGTCGCGGATCAGCGGAAACCCGAACTGCTACAGCAGCTCCATCCCGAGCACCGAGGTGCACGCCGCCGCCGGCCCGCAGAACCACTGGTTCTACCTCCTGGCGGAGGGCAGCAACCCGGGCGGCGGCAAGCCCACCAGCCCGACCTGCAACAACACGACCGTGACGGGCATCGGCATCCAGAAGGCCGGCCGGATCTTCCTCGGCGGGCTCAACCGTAAGACCTCGGCCTGGAACCACGCCGCCGCCCGGCTGGCGACCGTCCGCGCCGCGGTCGAGCTGTACCCGAACAGCAACGCCGAGTGCGCGACGGTCAAGGCGGCGTGGAGCGCGATCAGCGTCAACGCCCAGTCCGGTGAGCCGGCGTGCCCGATCGGCGGCGGCAACGACTTCTCGGTCACGGTCAGCCCGACCTCGACCAGCGTCACCGCCGGCCAGGCCGGCACGGTCACCGTGAGCACGGCGGTCACCTCCGGCAGCGCGCAGAGCGTGGCACTGTCCGCGAGCGGCCTGCCGGCCGGCGCGTCCGCCACGTTCACCCCGGCGACCGTCCAGTCGGGCGGCACGTCGAGCCTGCGGATCAGCACGGCGGCGAGCACGCCGGCGGGGTCCTACACCGTGACGATCCTCGGCGACGGAGCCAGCGCCGACCGGACGGCGACGCTCGGCCTCACCGTCACCGGCGGCGGCAACCCGGGCACCGCCCCGGACATCAGCGTCGGCAACGTGCGGGCGCACCTCACCCAGTTCCAGACGATCGCCACGAACAACGGCGGCAACCGGTACTCCGGCCGCGCCGGCTACACCGCCTCGCTGCAGTACGTCGAGCAGCGGCTGCAGGCGGCGGGCTACACCGTGACCCGGCAGACCTGCACGTCGTGCACGACCGGCTCGGTGAACCTCATCGCCGAGTGGCGCGGCGGCGACGCCAACCAGGTGCTCATGCTCGGCGCGCACCTCGACGGCGTCGCGGCCGGTCCCGGCATCAACGACAACGGCTCCGGCTCGGCGGTGCTGCTCGAGGTCGCCCTGGCCCTGGCGCAGCAGAACCCGACGATGACCAAGCGCGTCCGCTTCGGCTGGTGGTCCGACGAGGAGCAGGGCCTGCGCGGCTCCGCCTTCTACGTCAACCAGCTCCCGGCGACCGAACGCACGAAGATCCGGGCGTACTGGAACTTCGACATGGTCGGCTCCCGTAACGCCGGCTACTTCATCAACAACATCACCACCACGGCGGCGCAGCCGCTGAAGGCCTACTACGACTCGATCGGCGTGCAGACCGAGGAGAACGTCGAGGGCGCCAACCGCTCCGACGACGCCTCGTTCCGCAACGCCGGCATCGCCTCCAGCGGCATCGCCGCGGGTGCCTCGGCCACGAAGACCACGGCCCAGGCGCAGAAGTGGGGCGGCACGGCCGGTGCGGCCTATGACTCCTGCTACCACAGCTCGTGCGACACGATCAGCAACGTCGCCGATGTACCGCTGGACCGCAGCGCCGACGCGGTGGCCTACGCGGTGTGGAACCAGGCGGTCGGCGGCCAGTCGTCCGACGACTTCAGCCTGTCGCTGAGCCCCACCTCCGGCTCGGTGACGCCCGGCGGGTCGGTGACCACGACGGTGGCCACGCAGGTGACGTCCGGCTCGGCGCAGACCGTGGCGCTGTCGGCGTCCGGGCTGCCGGCCGGTGCGACCGCGGTGTTCACTCCGGCGTCGGTACCGGCGGGCTCCACGTCGACGCTGCGCATCAGCACCACCGCGTCGACCCCCGCGGGCACCTACACGGTGACGGTCCTCGGCGACGGGACCGCGGCCGACCGGACGGCGACGTTCACGCTCACCGTCGACGGCGGCGGGCAGGACACGTTCTCGCTGTCGCTGAACCCGGCCTCGGGTTCGGTGCCGCCCGGCGGGTCCACGACGGTGACGGTCGGCACGCAGACCACGTCGGGCAACCCGCAGGCCGTCGCGCTGTCGGTCAGCGGGCTGCCGGCGGGCGCCACCGCGGCGTTCGACCCGGCGACGGTGCAGTCCGGCGGCGCGTCGACGCTGACGATCAGCACCACCGCGGCGACGCCGGCGGGCACCTACACGCTCACCGTGCTCGGTGACGGCGCGTCGGTGGACCGGACCGCCACGTACACGCTGACCGTCACCGGCGGTGGCGGCGGCTGCTCGGGCGTGCCGACGTGGAGCGCCACGACCCCGTACGTCCCGGGTGACCGCGTGTCCTACAACGGCCGCCTGTGGAACAGCACCTGGTACTCGACCGGTGCCGAGCCGGGCGCGCCCGGCTCGTGGGCGGTCTGGACCGACGCCGGGGCCTGCTGACCCCGGCTCCTGACAGGTGGGTGCCCGGCTGCGGCGGGCACCCACCGCTGGTATGTCCAGGCTGATATGCCCTCGATCACTTGTGACGTCTGATCGAAGTATGCGAATCTCGCGCAACCCCTACTCCGATCGAGGAGCTCATTGATGAGACCCCGTTCAGCGGCGCTGACCCTGACCGCGTCCGCCGCACTCCTGCTCGTCGGCGCGGGCCTGGCGATCCCGGCCTTCGCCGCGCCGTCGGCCGGTGTCACGCCCGCGCTCGCCGCGGCGCCGGACATCGCCGTGGCGAACGTGCAGGCGCACCTGACCCAGCTGGGCTCCATCGCGTCCAGCAACGGCGGGACGCGCCGCAGCGGCACCGCCGGCTACACCGCCTCCGTCGCCTACATCAAGGGCAAGCTGCAGGCCGCCGGGTACACGGTGGCCGAGCAGACGTGCACCAGCTGCACATACCGGGCGAACAACCTCATCGCCGACTGGCCGGGCGGGCCCAGCGACCAGATCACCATGTTCGGCGCCCACCTCGACAGCGTCGCGGCCGGCCCGGGCATCAACGACAACGGCTCCGGCTCGGCGACGCTGCTGGAGAACGCGCTGGTCCTCGCCCAGCAGAACCCGACCATGAGCCGGCACGTCCGCTTCGCCTGGTGGGCCGGCGAGGAGCAGGGCCTGCAGGGCTCCGCCTTCTACGCCAACGCCCTCACCACGACCCAGCGCTCGCAGATCAAGGCGTACTACAACTTCGACATGATCGGCTCGCCCAACGGCGGCTACTTCATCAACCACATCACCTCCGCCGCCGCGGCGCCGATGAAGGCGTACTGGGACTCCCTCGGCCTGCAGCCGGAGGAGAACACCGAGGGCGCCGGCCGCTCCGACGACTACTCCTTCGAGCGCGTCGGCATCCCGACCTCCGGCTACGCCGCCGGCGCCAGCGCCCGCAAGACCTCCGCGCAGGCCGCGAAGTGGGGCGGCACCGCCAACAGCGCCTACGACTCCTGCTACCACCAGTCCTGCGACACCACCAGCAACATCAACGCCACGGTCCTGAACCGCGCCGCCGACGGCGTGGCCGCGACCATCTGGCAGACCTCGGTCGGCGGCTCCACCACCCCGCCGCCCACCACGCCCCCGCCGACCGGCGGCACGTGCAGCGGCCAGAAGCTGCTCAACCCCGGCTTCGAGTCCGGCGCCACCTCGTGGACCGGCACCAGCGGCGCCATCGGCCAGTGGG
>NZ_JBFAJA010000043.1:0-4542 GCF_040654975.1 Dactylosporangium sp. NPDC050588
GGTCGCGGCCGCAGGTCGCGTCGGCGCAACTACCCGCGGACGGACAGGGAGGGCCCCCAGGGCCCGACCGGCGGCTGACGGGAGCAACGGTCTTTCGCACGGCGGACCGGAGCCATGACCTTGTTCTTGTTCTTGTTCTTTGTTTTTCAGCTTTTCGGGGCGGCTGTGCTGCGACGCAGGACGAGGGTGGGGGCGACGCGGGGGTCGGGCTCGGGGCGGTCGGGGCCTTCGGGGAGGTCGGCCTCGATGGCGCGGAGCAGGGCGGCGATGCAGCGGCGGCCGACCTCGTCGAAGTCCTGCCGGATCGTGGTCAGCGGCGGGGACAGGAACTCGGCCTCGGGGATGTCGTCGAAGCCGACGATGCTGACGTCGTCGGGGACGCGGATGCCGTGCTCGTGGAACGCGCGCATCATGCCGAGGGCCATCTGGTCGTTGCCGGCGAAGACGGCGGTGACGTCGTCGCGGCGGGCCAGCTCGAGGCCGGCCTGGTAGCCGGAGCGAGCGGACCAGTCGCCGGTCATGAGCGGAGGGGCGGGCAGGCCGGCGTCCTCGAGCGTGCCGCGCCAGCCCTCGATGCGGCCGTGGGTCTCCAGCCAGTCGCGGGGGCCGGACAGGTGCCAGACCTTGCGGTGGCCGAGGCCCAGCAGGTGCTGCACGGCCAGGCGGGCGCCGGTGACCTGGTCGACGGAGATCGCGGGGATCTCGCCGCCGACGACCGCCTCGACGGCCACGGCGGCGACGCCGAGCGGGAGGCTGTGCAGCGCCGCGGCGGCCGCGGTCTGTGGGGCGATGACGACGACGCCGGCGACGGACTGGTCGGCGAGGGCCTCCAGGGCGGACACCATGCCGCTGTGGTCGACCTGCTCCAGCGTGACGATGCTGACGCCATAGCCGGCGGCGCGGGCGGCGCGCTCGATGCCCAGCAGCGTCGAGGCGGGGCCGTAGAGGATCGTGTCGAAACTGACGACGCCGATCACCCGCGAACGCCGCCCCGCGAGGCCCCGGGCCATCGCGTTGGGGCGGTAGTTGAGCTGCCGGACCGCCTCGAGCACCCGCTCACGCGTGGCGGGGCTGACGCTCGGGTGCTGGTTGAGGACCCGGGACACGGTCTGGTGGGACACGCCGGCGAGTCGCGCGACGTCGTTCATGACCGCTGCCCGGCCCTGGCTCGTTGGACGCATCGCCCTCCCCCCATGTTGATGTTAGCGCTGCCACGGTACGCCGTGCCGGCCGGTATACCGCGTGCTGGGGGTCGTTGCGAAGACGGAAATGGCCGTTCGGATGATCCTGGGCTTTCTGCCTATTCGACGCAGAACTCGTTGCCCTCGGGGTCCGCCATGACCGTCAGGTCGTCGCCGGCGCGCAGGACCGTGGCGCCGAGCGCGCGCAGCCGGGCGACCTCGTCGGCGACGGTGCCGGGCGCCCGCAGGTCGAAGTGGACCCTGTTCTTGGCGGTCTTGCCCTCCGGCACGCGGGCGAACCAGATGTTCGGGCCGCCCCAGCCCGCCGCCTCGACGAACGCCTTGTCCGATGTGGACTCCTCGTCGACGTCGGTGCCGAGCGCGGCGGCCCAGAACCGGGCCAGCACCAGCGCGTCCACGCTGTCGAACGTGACCGACTTGATGTAGGCGGGCATGGACGCACCGTAGCACCGTTGTTTGTGGTGCCCCGTTTTGTCGTGCCGTTTTTTGTCGTACCCGGTGGCTAGGCTGCTGGCATCTGGAGAGGGGATGCCGTGGTGCAGGAAGCTGGTGCAGGGCTGGTCGTCGACGCCGCGCGGGCGGAGCCGTTCGCGAGCGCCGAGGAGTATCGGGCCGCCGTCGGTGAGGTCCGGGAGGCGGCCGCCGCCTACTACAGCGGGCCCGACCTCGCCATGGACGACGCGCTGTATGACGCGCTGCTGGCCCGGGTCGCGGCGACGGAGGAGGCCCATCCGGAGTGGAAGGCCGACGAGTCCCCGACCGAGGTCGTCGGCGCCGGCGGCGGGGTCGTCGGCGACGTCGTGCACAGCACCCCGATGCTCAGCCTCGACAACGTGTTCGACGAGGACACGCTGCACAGGTGGGCGGCCCGCCTGGAGAAGCTCGTGGGGCGGCCGGTCGGTGGGTTCACCGTCGAGCCGAAGATCGACGGGCTGGCGATCGCCGCCCGCTATGTCGACGGCCGGCTCGTGCAGGTCGCGACCCGCGGCGACGGCCGCGCCGGCGAGGACGTCACCGGGCAGGCCCGGCGGGCGGCGGGGCTGCCGGAGCGGCTCGCCGAGCCGTTGACGCTCGAGGTGCGCGGCGAGGTCTTCATGACCGACGCCGACTTCGAGGTGGCCAATGCGATGCGCACGGGCACGGGCGAGCAGGCGTTCGCGCACCCGCGCAGCGCCGCCGCCGGCACGCTGCGCGCCCAGGACCGCACCTATGACGCGCCGCTGTCGTTCTTCGCCTATTCCGTGCACCGCGACGAGCCGCCGGCCGGCCCCCACTCCGAGGCGATGGCGGAGCTGGAGCGGCTGGGGGTCGCCACGACCGGCGGCTCGGTCGCCGGGACGCCCGTGTGCCAGAGCATCGACGAGATCCTCACCGCGGTGCACGCCCTGAGCGCGAGCCGGGGCACGCTCGGGTTCGGCATCGACGGCGCGGTCATCAAGGCCGACCTGCCCGCCGACCGCGACGCCGCCGGCTCGTCCAGCCGGGCGCCGCGGTGGGGCGTGGCGTTCAAGTTCCCCGCCGACACGCGCATGACCCGGCTGCTGGAGATCAAGGTGCAGATCGGCCGGACCGGCGTGATCACCCCGGTCGCGGTGCTGGAGCCGGTGCAGGTTGACGGCGTGACCGTCACGTTCGCCACGCTGCACAACTTCGACGACCTCGTCCGGCGCAACGTGCGCCCGGGCGACATGGTGTTCGTCCGCCGCGCCGGCGACGTCATCCCGGAGATCACCGGCGCCAAGCTCGACGAGCGCCCGGCGGACTCGGTGCCGTTCGAGCCACCGGCCACGTGCCCCCGCTGCGACGGCGAGATCGACCGCACCCAGAAGCGCTGGCGCTGCACCCGCGGCCGGGTCTGCGGCGCCCACGAGTCCCTGGCGTACTACGCCGCCCGCCACTCCATGGACATCGAAGGCCTCGGCGGCAAGATCATCGACATGGTCGTCGCCGCGGGCCTCGTCACCGACCCGGCGGACCTCTACGACCTCGACGTCCCGACGGTCGCCGGACTGGACCGGATGGGCGAGGTCTCCGCGACGAAGCTCGTCGCCGCCATCGAGGCCTCCAAGAGCCAGCCGCTCGCCCGCGTGCTGACGGGCCTCGGCGTGCGGATGACGGGCCGCTCCATGTCCCGCCGCCTCGCCCGCCACTTCGGCACGATGCAGGCCCTGCTGGACGCGTCCGTCGAGGACCTGAAGCAGGTCGAGGGCGTCGGCCCGGAGCGCGCCGTGACCGTCGCCGCCGAGCTGGTCGACCTCGCCCCGGTCATCGAGAAGCTCGTCGCCCACGGCGTCAACATGACCGAGCCCGACCTTCCCGCACCGCCCGCCGCCACCACCACCGACGGCTCCGACGCCGATGCTCCCGCGGCCGGCGCCCCCATCGCCCTGCCGCTGCGCCGCCCCGACGGCACCCCGATGACCGTCGTCGTCACGGGCTCCGTCCCCGGCCTCACCCGCGACGAGGGCAACGAGGCCGTCGAACGCCTCGGCGGCAAGTCCTCCGGCTCCGTCTCGAAGCGCACCGACCTGGTCGTCGTCGGCGACGGCGCCGGCTCCAAGGCCGACAAGGCCGAGCAACTCGGCATCCGCATCCTGCCAGCAGACCAGTTCGCCGCACTGCTCACAGCGTTCACCTCAGGCGACGAGCCCACCATCACCACCATCCTTTCCTGACCCACCACCATCACCACCATCACCACCATCACCACCATCACCACCATCACCACCATCACCACCATCCCCGCCGCCCGCCGCCCGCCGGCCGCCCGCCGGCCGCCGCCCGCTGCGCCCGCTCCCCGCCAGACAACCTGGCCCGCCGAGCGCAGCGGTCCGTCGCGCGTATGCGGCCCGCCGCACATCGGGACGCCGCGCCCATCTGGCCCGCCGGGCACACCGGGACGCCGCGCCCATCTGGCCCGCCGGGTGCACCGGGACGCCGCGCGCTCCGGGGTGCCGCTCGCCGCGGACGCCTGCCCACCGGGCGCATCCCTTCCGGTCGCACCCTGAGGAGGCACGCACACACGGAGGTAGCAGCCGGTCCGCGGTCGCCGCAGTGGCGTACGAGCTTCAAGTCCCCCGGCCCCCGGCATGCCCAGAACCCGGTGCGCCCGCGGCCCGGCGCGATCAGGGCCGGTGCCCCCGATGTCCCGCATGCCCGATACCCGGCGCGCCCGAGGTGGTCTGGGCCCAACACGCCCAGAACCCAACACGCCCAGAACCCGGATGCCCGCGGACCGGATGCCCTCACAGCTCGGCATGACCGGAGCCCAACGCGACCCAAGGCCCGACGCGAGCGAGCCCGGCACGACCAGAACCCGGGCCTGACCCAAGGCCGGCGT
>NZ_JBFAJA010000043.1:4641-24403 GCF_040654975.1 Dactylosporangium sp. NPDC050588
TAGCCCAAGGCCGGCGTAGCCCAAGGCCGGCGTAGCCCAAGGCCGGCGTAGCCCAAGGCCGGCGTAGCCCAAGGCCGGCGTAGCCCAAGGCCGGCGTAGCCCAAGGCCGGCACGATACGAGGCGGGCGTGGCAGGGCGGTGGTCGTGCCGTATTGCCATGCCCGGGAGGCGTCAGGTGATCCGGATACCAGCCTGGGTGCCACCACGCGGGCTGCGCGCCGCAACTCCGGAGCCACCGCCGGCAACGCCCGCGAACATCGCCGGGCACCGAGAACCCGGTGCCACGCTCACCCCCCGGGTCCGACACTGACGCACCGGCATGATCCAAGGACCGATCTGGCCACCAGCACGACCAGACCCGTCCTTCGATCATCAGGCTGGTCGACGGTGCGGCGTTGGACAGGTCGGGACGCGGCAGATGGTCGAGGTCCCAGCCTGGAT
Organism: Dactylosporangium sp. NPDC050588; assembly: GCF_040654975.1. Lineage (NCBI taxonomy): Bacteria > Bacillati > Actinomycetota > Actinomycetes > Micromonosporales > Micromonosporaceae > Dactylosporangium > Dactylosporangium sp. NPDC050588. Next base: position 5,083 of record NZ_JBFAJA010000043.1, read on the forward strand.
GACCACCACGCGGGCTGTGCGCCACGACTCCAGAGCCGCCGCCGGCCTCGCCCGCGAACATCACCGGGCACCGAGAACCCGGTGCCACGCTCACTCCCGGGCCCGACGCTGATGCACCGGCATGATCCAAGGACCGATCTGGCCACCAGCACGACCAGACCCGTCCTTCGATCATCAGGCTGCACGGCACCGTCACCGGATGCGGACACGATCGTGCCGATGGTGGCGGCGTTGGACAGGTCGGGACGCGGCAGGCCATCGGGGCGCTGGCCTCGGTGGCCACCATGCGGGCTGCGCGCTGTGACTCCGGAGCCGTCGCCGGGTTCGCCTGTGAGCATCGTCGGGTGGCGAGGGCCGGGTGTCAGGGGCGCAGGGTTGACGCTGATGGACCGGCTTGATCCACGGAGCGGTCTGGTTGCGAGGACGACCGGAGTTGTTCTTCGAGCGTCAGCGGTGGCGATGCGGCAGGGGGGCGGAGCGCGGTGCTTGTGGGGGTTGGCGGTGTGGGGTGGTTCTCATGACCGGCGCGGCGGCTGCCGTGCTGCGGAGGGCGGTGGTCCCTGCGGGATGCACCTGCCGCCACGCCGACCATCAGACCCCCGTTAGGGCGAACCTAGCGCTCCGATGGGGATTCATTCATCGGACTTGTTGGATTCCGGACAGCTGTCTCGACAGGAGGGCGCTGTCGGTATGGAAGTGATTTGCCGGAAAAAGGGGGATTGGGTCACTAGCGTGTGCATGGCTGGTCCTACTTGTGGGGGATTTCGTGCGCGGCGGGTATGTGATGGGGCTCAGGTTGCTGGCGGTCGGTGCGGTGCTCGGCGTCACCTCGGTGGTGGTCGTGGACGCCGCATCAGCCGCATCGGCCGCATCGGCCGCATCAGCGGCGTCGGGCCGGGCGGAGGTCGCGTCGGGGCGGGCTGAAGCAGCGCCGCGAGGGCGCGTCGAGTCGACGGTGCTGCGGGCCATGGTGAGCAACTATGTCGACGACACGCTGTCGCTGGTGGACGTGACGGCCGGGACGGTGACCGGCACGATCTCCGGGATCGACGGGCCGGCGTGGCTGGCGGCATCCGGCGACGGCCAGACGATGTACGTCGCGGCGTACAACGGCGACCGGCTCTACAAGGTGAACGCCGCCACCCGGGCCAAGACGTACGTCGACGTCGGCACCACGCCGGGCATCATCGCGCTGACGCCCGACGAGGCGAAGGTGTACGTGGCCAACTTCGGCAGCGACAACGTGTCGGTGGTGGACACGGGCACGTTCACGGTGTCGACGACGATCGCCGTCGGCACCGATCCGACCGGCGTCGCGGTCACGCCGGACGGCGCCAGCGCGTACGTGGCGAACAGCGGCAACAACACGGTCAGCGTCATCGACACCGCGACCGACACCGTCACCGCCACCATCGCGGTGGGCATCAACCCGCTCGGCGTGGCCATCACCCCGGACGGGTCGAAGGTGCTGGTGAGCAACCGGGGCGCCGCGACGCTCTCCGTCATCGCCACCAGCACGAACACCGTGACGGCCACGGTACCGGTCGGCGCTATGCCGTACGGTGTGGCGATCTCGGCCAGCGGCACGACCGCGTACGTCGCGTGCGCCGGCGCCGGGTCGGTGAGCGTGGTGAACCTGGCCACCAACACGGCGGGCACGCCGATCACGGTCGGGGCCATGCCGGTCGGCCTGTCGTTCACGCCCGGCGGCGGCACGCTCGTCGTCACGAACGCCATGAGCGGCACGGTCAGCGTCGTGGACACCGGCACCGCCACGGTCACCTCGACGGTGCCCGTGGGCGCGCAGCCGCTGTACGTGACCGCCGCCTACATCGAGGACCAGTCGCTCGCGGTGACGACCGGTTCGCTGCCGGCCCCCACGGTCGGCACGGCGTACTCCGGCACGCCGGCGGTGACGGGCGGGACGGGGCCGTTCACGTGGGCGGTCAGCGCCGGCTCGCTGCCGGCCGGGCTGAGCCTCAACGCCGGCACCGGCGAGGTCAGCGGCACGCCGACGGCGGCGGGGCCCGCGTCGTTCACGCTGCAGGTGACCGACTCGGCCGGCACGACCGCATCGAAGGCGTACACGTTCACGGTCGGCCAGGCCGCGCCGCCCACGCCCCCACCGTTACCGGCGAACCTGGCCGTGACCGTGGCACCGCCGCCGGTCGGGGTCGTCGGCGCGCCGTACACCGCCACGCTGACGGCAACCGGCGGCACCGGACCCTACACGTGGGCGGTGACCGGGGGCACGCTGCCGGCCGGGCTGACGCTGAACGCGGCCACCGGCGCCATCACCGGCACGCCGACGGCGGCGGCCGAGCGGCAGGTGACGCTGACGGTCACCGACGCGAACCAGGCGACCGCGTCCGCCACCCGCACGTTCACGGTCAAGGCGGCGCTGACGATCCCCGAGCCCACCGGCACGGAGGCAGTGGCCGGCGCACCGTACGAGACCGCGCTCACGGCCGAGGGAGGCGTCGCGCCCTACACGTGGTCGGTGGTCGACAGCACGCTGCCGGCCGGGCTGACCCTGGACGCCGCCACCGGAAAGATCAGCGGCACCGCCACGACCGCAGGCACGACGACGGTCACCGTCAGGGTCACGGACGCCGGCGGTCGCACCGGCGAGCGCGAGCTCTCGTTCACCGTCCGCCACCCCGCCCCCGCCGGCGTCACGGCCAAGGGCCAGGTCTCCTCGGTGCTGGCGGAGTGGACCGCCGCGAGCGACCCCGGCGTCACCGGGTACACCGTGTCCGCCGTCCCGGGGCCGGCCACCTGCACCACCGATTCGCGCGCCACCACCAGCTGCGTGCTCGGCGCGGTCGCCGGCCGGTCCTACACGGTGACGGTCGTCGCCCACTCCGTCGCCGGCGACTCGGTGGTCAGCACCGCCTCGGCGCCGGCCACGGCGGTCGCCCCGGCCGCCCCGCCGGTCCCGCCGCAGACGCCGCTCAGGCTGACCACCGACCGGGGGGCGATCACCTCGATCGCGCCCGCGCAGACGCTGACGTTCATCGGCAGTGGCTTCGCCCCGTTCTCGACGGTGCTCGTCAGCATCTACAGCACCCCGGCGACCCTCGCCACCGTCACCACCGACGCGAGCGGCGGGTTCAGCGCCCCGGTGACCATCCCGGCGGACCTCGCCGAGGGCAGCCACACCATGCTCGCCCAGGGCACCGCCCCGGACGGCACCGCCCGCGCCATGGCCGTCGCCGTCACCACCACGGGCTCGGCGTCGCTGCCCGTGACCGGCGTCGACACCATGACCCTGACGGCGCTCGGCCTGCTCCTGATCACGGCCGGCGCCTCACTCGTGAGCCCGGTCAGCAGGCCATCGAGTTCGGCAGGGCGGCGACGCCCTTGAGGGCGTGGGCGAGATCCGCGACGAAGCGGTCGACCAGCTCGCGGGTCTTGCCCGGCATGCAGACCACGTGGGCGTTGCCGCCGTCATCGGTGGCGAGCGGCCAGCGGTCCAGGAGGGGCTGGGGCGGGCGGGGGAAGACAACGGTGAAGGCGTGCTCCTGAGCGCGCCACGCCGGCCAGCCGATCCCACGCAGCTGCCGCTCGGTGTAGCCGGCGAGGTCCCGGGCGGCGGCGGCCCGACCGCGCAGGCCCGGCAGGCCCCAGTGGCGCAGGAGGTACCAGAGCCACAACGGCGCGTGGCCGGACCTGGAGCCGGTGATGGTGCTGTCCGGGGCGGCGGTGTAGGTGATGCTGCCCCGGCCGGTGTGGCGGTCGGCGAGGGCTACGACGACCCCGCAGGGGAAGGGCGTGGCGAGGAACTTGTGGCCGCTGACGGCGAAGGAGTGCACGCCGTCGGCGAAGGTGAAACCGGGCCGGGTCAGTGGGTCGCACAGCGCCAGGGGGATGCCGGCGAGGGCCGCGTCGGCGTGGATCCAGCGTTGCGCGGGGTCGATGCCCGCGAGGGCGAGGGTCTTGTCGATCAGGGCGGCGTCGTCGACGGCCTCGGTCATGGTGGTGCCGACGGTGGCGACGACGATGGCGCCGGCGCCGGGGCGGCGACGCCGGGCGACGGCGGTGCGCAGGTCGTCGTAACGCATCTCGCCGCGGTCGTCGGCGGGGACGAGGTGCAGCCGCATGCCGAGCAGCTCGGCGTTCTTGGCGATGCTGTAGTGCGCGGCGGTGGAGGCGAACACGGCCGCGCCCGGGAGGTGCTGGCGGGCCTGCCACAGGGCCCAGAGGTTGCTCTCGGTGCTGCCGGTCGTCACGTACCCGTGGCGGTTGTCCAGCGGTGCGAGCACGAGGTCGGCGACGAACTGGACGACCTCGTGCTCGACGACCTTCGTGTGCAGCCGGTACGAGCCGCCGGCGGCGTACGGGTGCCCGACGTTGTTCAGCAGGACCCGCTCGAAGCGCGACACGGCGGTCATGTCGGGCAGGTCGGTGGCGCCGGGGAAGCCGAGGTCGTAGTCGGAGTGCCGGGTCAGATCGGCGTACAGCTGGTCGAGACGCCCGCCGATGGTCGGGTCCGGGAGGCCGCTCACCTCGGCTGCGACCCGACGTCGACGATCCGCCCGAGCTCGCTCATCCAGCGCCACACGTGGTACGTGGGATCGTGCGGATCGATCTCGGAGAGCGCCGGGTTCCAGCGCCACTGCATGCTCGGCACGCCGTAGTGCGTGTTGGTGTCGTCGACGGAGCTCTCGACGGTGAGCCCGTTGAACTGCTTGCGGCCGCCGCGGTCCAGCAGCAGCCGGGTGCCGTCGATGAGGCGGGCGAAGCACCGGCCGGGCAGGTCGAACTCGTTGGCGGCCTGCCGCTGGGCGTCGGCCCAGGTGCCGTACGGGGTGTCGAGGGTGCACACGCCGATGCCGGCGAACACCGCGGTGGCCGACATCGGGTCGCACTTGTTGACCATCTGCGTCCGCGGGTCGAAGGCGGGGTCGGCCTGGTAGCCCTCGTGCGCGTGCCGGGCCAGGCCGTACAGCAGCATCGGCAGGTCGTTGGCCTCGTCGTCGGCGAGGAAGATGCGGGTCGCGGTCCGCAGCTGTTGCAGCACCGGCACGCCGCGCTCGAGGTAGAACAGGGCGACGCCGTGGGGGCTGAGCGGGTCGCGGCGGCGGCGTTCCCACACGTGGCGGGTGTGCAGCACGGAGAAGCGCCGCAGCCGGGAGACGACCTCGCCCCGGAACGCGGCGGTGACGTCGGCCTCGGGGTTGCCGTCGCCCCTGCCGCGCGGCCCCTCCGGCGGGACCGCGCGCAGGTGACGGGTGTCGGGTTCGGCGTCGTTGTGGACGAACCGGCGGTGCCCCGACGGCTGCGGGACCCGGTCGTACGTCGAGTCGCCGCCCGGCGTGAACGGGGAACCGTGCACGGACGAGGAACCGGACGAGGAACCGGACGAGGATCCGGACGAAGGGCCGGACGAGAACGAGGAGCCGGAGGGACCGTAAGAGGCGGCCGGCGGTGCCACCGCCGGGTCGGTCTCAAACATCGAGGTCCTTGAGCCGGCGGTCCAGGACCCGCAGCGGGTCCGGTCTGCCGCGCCCGACGTCGGCGAGCACCGGTGCCCGGCGCGACCGCAGCATGAGCGCCCAGACCGCCCCGACCAGGACGGTGATGAGCACGGCGGCGGGGATGACGGCCTGCAGGATCGAGTCGCCGGCGATCCCCAGCAGCGAGGAGAGGTTCGTGAGCGTGACGAGCAGGATGCCGGTGCCCGCGATCACGCCCAGGCTCGGCAGCACGGTGCTGACCAGGAGGCCTTCGCGGGAGCCGCCGCCGCGCCGGTAGTACCGGATGCTGCCGGCCGAGATGAGCACCAGCATCAGCATGATCCCGATGGCGCCGGCCGCGGACAGCCAGGTGAAGAGCACGGCGATCGGGTCGGCGCCGAGGACGACGAACACGCCGACGACCACGAGCGCGCTCGCGCTCTGCAGGACCGAGCCGCCGGTCGGGGCGCCCTCGGCCTGCCCGCTGGCGCCGGTGCGGGCCAGCCACGCCGGCAGGACGCCCTCGCGGGCCATCCCGAAGGCGTAGCGGGCGAGGACGTTGTGGAAGGACAGCATCGCCACGAAGACCGAGGTGATGAGCAGCATCGTGGCGAGCAGGCTGAGGCCGCTGCCGTACCACTCGTCGAGGACGTTGAAGGGCAGTCCCGCATCGGGGTCGGCGGCGACGGCGGCGATCCGGTCGGCGCCGACGGTCGCGGCCAGCGCCCAGGCCGACAGCCCGTAGAACAGCGGCATGAAGATGAGGGCGCCGATGGTGGCGCGGGTGATGCTGCGGCTGGTGCGGACCTCCTCGCTGTAGGCGGGGGCCGTGTCGAAGCCGATGAACGCCGCGATGCCGAGCGCGAGCGCGCCACCGATGCCGGGCGCCCACAGGCCGGGGAAGCTGATCGGGTCGGTGCTGATGGACCCGCCCGCGGGGTGGGCGAACGCGGCCAGGTCGAACAGGGCGATGACGACCAGCTCGACGCAGAGCACCGACCCGACGACGAACGCGGACAGCGACACGTGCAGCAGCCCGCAGACGGCGACGGCGAGCCAGAGCACCGCGGCCCACACGACCCAGTTGCCGCCGAGCAGCCCGGCGAGGGTGGCGCCGACCAGGCCGTACAGGCTCATCTGGATGCATGAGTAGAAGACCAGCGCCAGGGCGCCGCCGATGATGCCCGCGGTCGGCCCGAAGCCGTGCGCGAGCAGGGCGTAGGCGGGGGCGGCGTGCGGCACGTTGCGGGCCATCGACACGTACCCGACGGCGAGCAGGGCGAGCGCGATGCCGAGCAGGGGGAAGGTCAGCGGGGTGGCGACCATCCCGGTCGAGGCGTAGGTGGCCACGATACCGCCGGCCAGGACCGCCATCGGGGAGCTTGCGCCGATCTGGAAGAGCCAGACGCCGCCGCCGGACATCTGCCGGCGGGTGAGCCCGTACCCGGTCATCGGCCACCGCCGAAAAGACGACGAGGTGTCGCGGACTGAGTGGAAGGACGCATCGCGGCGCGCACTCCGATTCTTCAGTTGGCTGTGCGTGATCAGGACCGCTGCGCAGTGTATAGGCGAAAGTTACTCGGTGGCGCCCAGGCGAATCTCATGCATTCCCATGGGTCGTTAGGTCCCGAACCCCCGGGAACAGGCATTGGAGCACTCTGTGACAGGTGTGAGCCGCCCCACGGGGCCGGAGAATTTACCGCCTGGTGCCGCGCCCGTAACGTTCGGCTCCGCACGACGACGCCCCGCCGGATCCTGGGTCCCCAGGATCCGGCGGGGCGGGCGCGACAGACCGGTCAGGTCAGCCGCAGGTAGTCGACGTTGAACCCGCCGGTCTCGCAGAACAGCGTCAGCTGCTGGTCGCCGGCGGCGAGGGTGACCGGGACATGGACGGACTGGTAGGCGCCCCACCCGCCGGTGTCCGGCACGGACGCCGTGGCCAGGACCGCGCCGGTCGCGTCGCGCAGCGAGATCGCGCCGGGCAGCGGGCCGCCGGTGCCGGTCGCGACGCGCAGCTCCACGTCGTAGGTGCCGGCGGCGACGTCGAGGCGGTAGGCGAGCCAGTTGCCGGCCGCGGTCCACCCGACGTTCTTCCCGCCGCTGGCGGCGGGGTTGGACTCGATGAAGTTCGAGCCGCCGTCGGTCCAGCCGTGCTGCGCCACGTACGCCTCGGCCTCGACCTTCTCCCCCACGGGCGCGCCGTGCGGCCGGACGGTGACGTGGACCGTGCGCGAGGCGGCGGCGCGGCCGTCGGTGGCGGTGACCGTGAGGTCGAAGGCGCCGGCGACGGTCGGGTGCAGCGAGACGGCGCCGGTGGCCGCGTCGACGGTCACGCCGTCGGGCAGGTCCGTGGCGTAGTAGGACAGGGCGTCGCGGTCGGCGTCGGTGGCCTGCAGCCGCAGCGTCGTGGTGGCGTACTGGTCGACCACGACCGGGCCCGGGTCGCGCAGGACGGGGGCGTGGTTGCGGCCGCGGGGCAGGTCGGCGTCCCAGCGGAACGTGGCGTAGGCGTGCGCCGGCACGGTGGCGACGAACGACTTCCCGGCGAGCACGACCCGCACGGTGCGGTCGGTGTCGAGCGCGTTGCCGACGACCGCGACGTAGCCGTCGTGCCGGTCACGGAAGACGACGTTGCCGATCCCGCCCGCGGTGCCGCTGGAGGCGACCCGGACGTGCGAGGGCGTCAGGTACCGGCTGAACTGCCCGAGCTGGTAGAGCTCGTCGCGGACGGTGAACGTGCGGGAAGCGGTGTCCACCTTGACGAGCCGGTCCGGCCACTTGGTGGTGCGGGCGACCTCGTCCCAGTCGACGTTGTTGTCGCGGGCCGGGGTCCAGTGCAGGGTGCCGCCGTCCTGGTCGGTCGCCTGCGCCCACATGACGTAGGAGGACGCGTCGAGGCGGAGGTCGGCGAGGACCGTCGCCGGGGACAGGTCACTGGTCTCGGTGAGGTGCACGGGCTTGCCGGTCTGCTCGTAGGCGTCCCGCATGACGGTGGGGTCGCCCCAGTACGGGTGGAACGCGATCGCGTCGGCGGCCCGCGCGGCGGCCGGGTCGTCGAGCACCCGGTGGTAGTTCTTCGTGGCGGTGCTGTTCGGGTCGCGCCAGTCCCAGAAGTTGAAGTCGTGGATGTAGAGGTCGACGTCGAGGCGGGCCTTGCGCAGTTCGCGGTCGATCGCGACGGACAGCTTCTGCTGCTGCTCGACGCTGATGTCCATGGCCGGGTAGACGACGTCCATGCCGGGCTCGTTGAGCAGCGTCAGCGCGTCGACGCGGATGCCGAGCCGGGCGTACGCCTGGACGTACTTGACGTAGTAGCGGGCGAACACGTCGATGCGGTCGTCGCGGAGCTTGCCGACCTGGTAGTACTCGCTGGCGCTGCCGGGCTTGAGGGCGACCTCGCCGAGGAACTTGTCGTTGGTCTTCATCCACGCCGGGGCGCTCCACGCGGAGGCGAGGAACGTCGCCTGCGGGTTGTACTTCTGGATCAGCTTGATCGTGTCGACGATGTGCAGGTCGATGTCGCGCTGGATGGAGAAGTACCGCAGGTCGGGGTCCTCGGTGACGCCGGCCGGCAGGTCGTCGTAGGACCAGAACGGCAGGTGCTCGATGAGGTCGGGGCTGCCGATGGTGAGCCGGAAGCGGTCCAGGCCGGCGCCGGTGCGCGGGTCGACGAGCAGCCGGACGGCGCGCTCGCGCTCGGCGGGGGTGAGCTTCCACAGGTTCGACACGGAGGTCTCGTCGATCGAGAAGCCGATGCCGGTGTACGACTGCCGCGTCCGGCTCGGATCGACGACGACGGTCGCGTCGGCCTGGATGCCGGCCCCGGCGTCGACCCGGGCGTCCGGCAGCGGCTGCCAGTGCGCGGCGCCGGTCGAGTAGGTGCCCGTGACCAGGGCGCCGGGCCGGGCGTTCGCCGCCGCCGGGGCGGCTGCGGCGCCCAGGGCGCCGGCGGTGACCAGCGCGACGGCAGCCACGGAGATGGATCGCCTCACGGCGCCTCCTTCTGCGGATGGTGGAGGCGCGCGGAATCCATCGACGCCTGTAACACGAAGGAAACACGCCGCCGCAGCAGCGTGTCAACCTTTTTCAGGATTCGATGGAAGTTTCTATGAAACACGCGTCAGGATGGCACCGGCCCGGTCGAGCCGCGCACCACGAGGTCGGTCGCCAGCTCCACGTGCAGCGCGTCGAGCTCGTGCCCGGCGAGCATCCGCCCGAGCAGGCTGACCGCCATCCGCCCCATCTCGCCGAGCGGCTGGCGGACCGTGGTGAGCGCCGGGTGCGTGGCCCGGGCGAGCTCGATGTCGTCGAAGCCCGCCACCGACAGGTCGTGCGGCACGCGCAGGCCCCGGTCGGCGGCGGCGTGCAGCGCCCCGACGGCCATCTTGTCGTTGAACGCGACGATCGCCGTCGGCCGCTCCGGCAGGTCGAGCAGCTCACCGGCGGCGCGGTAGCCCTCCTCCACCGTCGGGTCGGACACGGCGCGCACCAGGTCGGGCGAGGGCAGCACGCCGGCGCCGACGAGCGGCGCGAGCCAGCCGGCGAGCCGGTCGCTGCTGGCCATCCAGCCCGGGCGGCCGCCGAGGATGCCGACGCGGCGGTGCCCGAGCTCCGTCAGGTGCGTCACGAGCCGCCGGGCGCCGGCGAAGTTGGCCGCCGACACGGCCGCGATGTCGCGCGGCGGCGACGTGCGCGGATCCACGATCACGAACGGGAAGCCCTGGTCGCGCAGCCGCTCCAGGTCCTCCTCCGGCTCCGACGGCAGGATGAGCAGCGCGCCCGCGACCTGCGGCCAGCCGGTCAGCGTCTTGAGCACCTCGGTGCGCTTCCACGACGACTCGCCGGCGTCGACGATCGCGTGCATGCCGTGCACGTCGAGCGCCTCCGCGATGGCGGACACGATCAGCCCGAAGTAGTCCGTCAGCACGTACGGGCAGCGCACATAGACGCCGTTGTCCGCCTTCTCCGCGCCCGACCCGCGCCGCCGCGGCGCCTGCCGGCCGAGGCCGCCCATCGCCTCGAGGACCCGGTCCCGGGTGCCGGGCGCGACGTTGGCACGGCCGTTGAGCACCCGCGACACCGTCGCGATGGACAGGCCGGTCTGCTGAGCGACGTCGCGGATGGTGACGCGCTGCCGCTGCTCTGTTTCACCCGCTTGTTTCATCACCGGCCAGCATATCGGCTGGCCCGCCTGATCCGCCGGTGCGGCGACAGCCGCTCTGTGTCGTTGTCCGCACCTCTGGGGCCGGGCGGTCGCTCGCCCGGCCCCTTCGGGATCCGGCTACTCGGTGCGCAGTGCCGTGGCGGTCCGGGTCCTGGCGGCCCAGCCCGCCGGCAGGAGGGCGCCGGCGCCGGCGATGACGAGGCCGCCGAGGACCAGCGGCAGAACCAGCAGCGGGGCGTACACCTCGATGTAGGACGCCGGGATGCCGGTGTCGGCGGCGCGGCCCATCGCCGGCAGGACCGCGTGGTGCAGCACGATGCCGAGCGGGACCCCGATCGCGCCGGCGAGCAGCCCGGTGCCGGCGACCGAGGTGAGGACCATCGTGACCGTCTGCCGCGGCGACATGCCGAGGGCCTTGAACACGCCGAGGTCGTGCACGCGTTCGCGGGTGTCGAGCACGACCGTGTTGAGCACGCCCATCCCGGCGACGACGACGAGCATCAGGGTGAGCGTCGCGGCGAGCGTGTCCATGGCGACAACGGTCTCGCTGATCTCCCCGACGTTGACGTCGGCGCCGCCGCCCAGCGGCTCCAGGACCTTGTTCAGCGCGTCCACATAGGACTTGGCGGTGACGCCCGGGGCGAGGTCGATGTGAAACTCGACCGACTCCGGCTCGACGACGGTGCCGAGGGCGGTGAGGGTGGCCGCGTCGGTGACCACGCCCCGGCCGTCGTCGCTCAGGTCGAGCGACTCCCCGACGATCCGGACCTTGAGCGAACGCCCGGCGTCGGTCAGCGTGGCCGTGTCGCCGACCTTGAGCCCGGTGGCGCGCAGGAACGCGGTCGGCACCACGATCTGGCCCGGCCCGTCGAACCACTTCCCGGAGATCATCTTGTACGCGCCCCAGGAGGAGTCCCCGGTGAAGGCGACGACGTCGGCGGGGGTGGTGAGGCCGGAGACCCCGATCTCGGCGTGCCCCGTGGTGAACCACCGGCGGGTGCCGGGCTGCGCGTCGACCGCGGCCCGCACCTTCCCGAGGGCCTCGGCGTCCGTCTGCGGACCGCCCTTGCCGTGCTGCCCCGCACCGGGTGGCTGGCCTGCGTTCACCGGGGCGCTGGGGCCTCCCGAACCGCCCGGACCGCTCTGCTGGCCCGGTGCCGGCGGGCCGGCGGGACCACCGGGGCCGGGGCCGAACGTGAACGCGTGGGCGACGACGGCGCCGGCGGTGCGGCGGTTGAGACCCTCCTGGATGCCGGCGAGGGACGTGGCGAGGCCGACCCCGAACGTCACCCCGAGCGCGCCCAGGGCGACCGCCGCCACGATCGTCGCGGAGCGGGACGGGCTGGTGAACGGGTTCGCCAGCCCCAGGCTCACCGGCCGGGGCAGCGGCAGGCGGCCCAGCAGCCGCCGCGCCGTCCGCCCGCGCCCGCTCGCCGGGGTGCGGCCGACGGCCAGGGCGGTGACGGTGCGCAGCCGGCCAGCCCGCAGCGCCGGCACGAACGCGGTCAACACGACCGCGGCGAGCGCGACGAGCGGCACGACCACGCTCACCCACGGCGCGACCGTCATCGAGGCGGTGCCGAACGCGTCGCTCTCGTCCGCCAGGACCGGCACCGCGGCGAGGTTGCCCAGCAGCACGCCGAGCGCGGCGCCGATGGTGGCCGGGATCAGCGCCTGGCCGATGTACGCGCGGGTGACCTGGGCGGGGGTGAAGCCGACGGCCTTCAGGATGCCGATGCGGCGGGTCGCGGCGCCGACCGAACCGCTCACGACGACGCCGATGATGAGCACCGACATGCACAGCCCGAGCACCCCGAACGCGACCACGAACGGCACGAACGTCGCCGCCCGGCGCTCCGCGTCGCGTTTCACGGTGAGGTACGACGCCGCGCCCGTCATCGCGTCGGCGGGCACGGCGCCCGCGACGGCGGCCCGGTGCGCGGTGAGCTGCGCGTCGGTGGTGGCGTCGGCGAAGCGGTACAACATCTGGAAGCCGCCCTTGACGTCGCCGCTGAGCAGCGCCGTCAGCTGGTCGGGGGTCGTCCACGCCTCGGCGCTGGTCCCGACCGACCTGGCGAGGCCCACGACGGTGAGCGTGGGGCTGCCGGGCGAATCGGTGAACGTGAGCCGGTCGCCGACCTCCAGCGGCGACCGGCCGGCCGCCCACACGATCTCCCCGGCGGCGGTGGCCCACCGGCCGGCGGTCAGGTCGAGCCGGTCGACGGACCCGCCGGGGTCGGCGCGGCCGGCGAGGATCGCGGGCGGCAGCTGAAGCCCCGGGGGGATGCGGCTGCCGCTGACCGTCGTCGGGCGCAGCGACACGGTCCTGAACGGGCCGGCGGACGCGGTCGCACCGGCCGCCTTCGCGGTGGCGGCGACGGTGTCCGCGGTGACGGCGCCCGCGTCGAACGTGGCCGTCAGGTGGGCGCCCTGCTGCTTGGCGAAGCCCCGGTCGAAGGGCGCGCGGGAAGCGTCGAGGAGGCCTGCTGCCAGTACCGACGCGGAAACGGCGAGCATGGTCGTCAACGCCATCACGACCGACTGGACCCTCCGCCGCCCGCCGGCACGCACGACGCTGCCAACCCCGCTCACCGGGCACCGGCCGCTTGGTTGCCGTGCTTGACGTCGCGGCTCAGGCGGCCGTCGACGAGCTCCACGGTCCTCGTGGCGCACTCGTGGGCGAGGGTCACGTCATGGGTGACGAGGACGACGGTCTGCCCGTCGCGGTGCAGGGCGGTCAGCAGGTCGCGGACCTCGCGGCCGGACGCCGTGTCCAGGGCGCCGGTCGGCTCGTCGGCGAGGAGCAGCGACGGGCGGTTCATGAGGGCGCGCGCGACGGCGACCCGCTGCCGCTCACCGCCGGACAGCCGGCCGGGGAACGCCTTCGCGTGCCGCCGCACCCCCAGCTTCTCCAGCAGCTCGCCGGCCCTCGCGGTGGCCTCGCCCCTCGGTACACCGGCCAGCTGCGCGGGCAGCAGGACGTTGTCGTGCACGGTCAGGTCGTCGACGAGGTTGAAGAACTGGAAGACCATGCCGATGCGGGCGCGGCGGTACTTCGCGGACGCGGCCTCGCCGAGCCCGTCGACCCGCACGCCGTCGACGGTGACGCTGCCCGACGTGGGCCGGTCCAGCCCGGCGATCAGGTTGAGCAGCGTGGACTTGCCGCTGCCGGACGCGCCCAGCACGGCGACGGCCTCGCCGGCGTCGATCCGCAGCGTCAGCCCGGCGAGGGCGGGTGGGCCGTCGTCGTACCGTTTGCTCACGTCGCTGATCTGGATGAGTGGCGCGCTCACGGTGTACCTCCGCGGTCGTCTCGTGTGGATGCTCCGACCGTAGGAAGCGGGCCGCCTCCGGCACGTCGGCCACGGTGACGGTCTCCGGCGGGTGGGTCATCCTTTTGGACTACACCGCGCGGCGGCGTGTGGTCTTTGAAGCCGATGCCAGGCGGCGGGGCACTTGGCAGACTTGGGCCGTGGACATCGGGTTCGTGCGGCGGCAGCTGCGGGCGATCGGCGCCGAGCTGTGGCGCGTGAGCGGCCCGATGCCGAAGCTGAGCAGGTGGGCGTGGGCCGCCGACGCCGTCCTCGCGCTGGTGCTCACGCTCGTCACGGTCAGCAGCACGTCGCAGCCCGGCGACGCGCCCGCGCCGGACTTCGTCTTCGACGGCGACCGGCACATGCGGGTGCCCGACCTGCGCCTGCCACCGGTCCCTGAGCCGCCGGACCCCGACCCGGGCCCGCACTTCGTCCCCGACGACCCGTCCACCGGGCAGTATGTCCTGGCCGCGCTCCTGGCGCTGCCGCTGGTGACCCGCCGCAGGTTCCCGGTCGCCTCGCTGTGGGTCATCGTCGTGGCCGCGCTGCTGCTGCGCGCGGAGCCCGGGTTCGACCCGACGCCGGCGTTGGTGTGCTTCGTCATCGCCGCCTACAGCGCCGCGCTCTACAGCCGTCACCGGGCCCTCGCGATCGGCAGCGTCATCGTGGCCACCGTGGCCCTGCTCGCCAGCGGCCGGGGCGACGCGGAGACGGATGCGGGGCCGGGGCTGGCGGTGTTCCTGCTGCTGTGCGCGGTCAGCCTCACCGCCAACGCGATCCACGTCTGGAAGCAGCGGGCCCTCGCACTGCAGCGGGAGCAGGCGACCGCGACGAGCCTCGCCGTCCAGCAGGAGCGCGCCCGGCTCGCCGGCGAGCTGCACGACGTGGTCAGCCACAGCGTCAGCATGATGGTCGTCCAGGCCGGCGCCGCCCGCACCGTCCTGGACACCGAGCCCGGCCTGGCCCGCGAGGCCCTGCTGGCGGTCGAGTCGAGCGGCCGGGCCGCGATGGTCGAGCTGCGCCACGTCATGGGCCTGCTCACGATGGACGGCGACGGCCCCGACCTCGCCCCGACGCCGGGCCTCGACCAGCTCGACGTCCTCGCCGACCGCGTCCGCCGCACCGGCGTCCCCGTCGAGGTCGTGCAGACCGGCACGCGGGTGCCACTGCCCGCGGGGGTGGAGCTGGCGGCGTATCGGGTGGTGCAGGAGGCCTTGACCAACGCGGTCAAGCACGCCGTGGGCGCCTCGGTGACCGTCACCGTCGACCACACCACCGACACCCTGCACGTCGACGTCACCGACACCGGCGGCGCCGCCGACACCTCCGCCGACCCTGGCAGCGGCCGCGGCCTGGCCGGCCTGCGCGAACGCCTGACCGTCCACGACGGCACCCTGTCCGCCGGCCCGACCCCCACCGGCGGCTTCCGCGTCCACGCCACCATCCCGATCCCCGCCCCATGACCCGCCCACCCCACCACCCGGCGCCCACATCCCCGGCCCCGCCACCCTTCCCCGCCGGCGCGGCGCTACTGACCAGCCATACAGTCACGGGCGACGCCTTCCTCCCCGGCCACCCACCGGGAGACCGCGACTTCTTCCCCGGCCACCCACCGGGAGACCGCGATGGTGCGCTCCCTGAAGCGGCTCTCCGACATGGACTGATCGCCACCCACGCTTCCCCCGCACCAGCAGATCGCCCGATCCCCCGACACCGCCCCGTCCCCAACCACCCGGACGCTGCGCCGTCCCCTGCCGAAGCGCAGTCCCCCATCTACCCGGGCTGCACGCCGTCTCCAACACCGCGCCGCCCCAGCACCGACGCCGCGCCGTCCCCCCGCTTGCACGGACGCCGCGCCAGCCCTGAATGCGCTGTCCCTCAACTTCCCGGATGCTGCGCCTGCCCCATCAACACGAACACGGCACCGTCCTCCACAGCGCAGACAGCCCATCGTCCCAACCCGACCCCTGCGCCATCTCCCAGCCACCCGGCCGCCGCGCCGTCTCCACCACCACACCGCCCCGGCAACGCGGACTCCGCCCCCGTCCTCCCACAACGTGCCGTCCTCGACCCAACACCTGCACCGTCTCCCAACCACCCGGCCACTGCACCGTCTCAACACCACACCGCCACGGCAGCACCGTCCTCCACAACGCCGACAGCGCGCCGTCCCCAACCCGGCCCCTGCCAACGCCCCTACGCCCGGACGCAGCGCCGCCCTGCAAACGCGCCGTTCCCGGGCAGCGCAATCCGCGCGACGTCCCGCAACAACCCGGGCAGAGCGCCGTCTCCAGCAACACGGACATCGCGCCAGCTGCTGCGCCGTTCCCCAGCAACGCGGACAGTGCACCATCCCGCACCGAGGCGCCGTCCGTGCCGACACCGCGTCGATCCCCAGTGCAGAGAGCACCCATCCCCTCAGCAGCGCGGCACCCGCCCCGTCTCTGCGAACGTGCCATCCCGCAACGCAAACACCGCGCCGTTGCCCAGCAGCACCGGCAGGACGGCGACCAGCAACAGCACGACGTCCGCAGCCATTACCCCAGCAGCGGGGGTACATCCCGTTCGCCGGCATTGCGGGCGCGGCGGCAACCCGCGGTGGCGGGGTCGGTGCGACCTTGTCCGTGGTGGTTGGGGTGAGTTGGCGAGGTCGCAGTCCCCGAGGTGCGCCGGCGATCTGGGCGACTGCTGCCGGGCCTCGCCCATCGTTGAACCCGGCCACCCCACCATGATCGAAGGATGGATCCGGCCACGCCCGCGGCCAGGGCTGTCCTTCGATGTTGGCTGCGGCGCGAAGTGCAGTGTCCGGGCGGCGTCGCCTGGAGGAGGGGCGTCCGGGGGTGGTGGTCGGGCGCGGTGCATCCTGGTCCGGAGTGGTGTGGAGGGAGGTTTCGTGAGCGAGCCGTTGCGGGTGGTCGTCGCCGACGATCAGGCGTTGGTGCGGACCGGGTTCCGGATGATTCTCACGGCGAGTGGGATCGAGGTGGTCGCGGACGCGGCCGACGGGGCCGAGGCGGTCGACGCGGTCCGGCGCACCCGGCCCGACGTGGTGCTCATGGACGTGCGGATGCCGCGCATGGACGGTCTCGAGGCGACCCGCAGGATTCTCGGCGGGCCTGTCACGGGGGCCGCGCCGCGGGTCATCATCCTGACGACGTTCGACCTCGACCAGTACGTCTACGCGGCGCTGTCGGCGGGGGCCAGCGGGTTCCTGCTCAAGGATGTCAGCCCCGAGCACCTCGTCGGCGCGGTGCGGCTGGTCCGGGCCGGTGACGCGCTGCTGGCGCCGTCGATCACGCGGCGGCTCATCGAGCGGTACGCGACCCGGGACGCCCGCACCGCCACGCTCCATCGTGACCTGTCGGGGTTGACGCCGCGCGAGGTGGAGGTGCTGCGGCTGCTCGCCAGGGGGCTCAGCAACGCGGAGCTGGCGGCGCAACTGCAGCTCAGCGACGCCACGGTCAAGACGCACATCGCCAGGATCCTGTCGAAGCTGCAGCTGCGCGACCGCGCCCAGGCGATCGTCGCCGCGTACGAGACCGGGCTGGTCACCCCCGGCTCGGGTGCCCCGTGAGCACGGCCGGCGGAGCGGCTCAGTGGGTCGTCGGGACCTCGGCGCGGAAGGTGGTGGCGTCCAGGTCGTAACGCTCCAGGAAGTCAGCCACGGCTTCGACCACGACGCGTTCGACGACCTTCACGTACTTCGTCGCCTCCAGGGCGGGCAGGGCGGCGGTGGGGTCGCCGACGAGGTCGCGGATGGCGAGGCGGGCGCTGTGGTCGTGCCAGCCGCCGGGGTCGGGCCGGCGCGCCAGCACTCGCAGCCGGTGGGCCGCTGTCCGGGTCAGTCGCCACGGCGCGGCCGTCAGCTGTGTCAGCAGCTCCAGGTGTACGACCGGCGCCGGCACGAAGCACGCGGTGCGGAGCGGTGGCAGGACGTGGGCGGAGATCTCGACGTACACCACCGAGGCCTCGATCGACGTGTGCACGAACACCGACACGTGCCCGTCGCCGTCGTCGGGCGGCACGACCGGCCGGCCCTCGGCGGTGGTGACGGCCCTGGCGCCCGGCACGATCACGACCCGGTCGTAGTGGCGCAGGCCCTCCTGCGGGGCCCGGACGACCGCGTCGATGGCCTCCCGGGACGCGAGCGGCAGCGGGACGCCGTCGTCGAGCAGCGGGTCGCCGCCGCCGCGGACCCCGTCCGCGGCCAGGTACGACGTCACCGTCAGCCCAGGCACCCCGTGATGCCCGGTGCCGTCGCCGAGGCCCTGCAGCGCCTGACCGACGTGCCGGCGGAGCAGGACGGGGTCGAGGGTCGCGGGACTGCGGGGACGGTAGCCGCCGGAGTCGATCGCGCGCAGCGCCACCGCGACCGACCACGCCCGCACCCGCGGCCCGGCACCGACGAACGGGTCGCCGCGGCTGAACGCGACGTTGCCCCGCTGCGCGGCCGCGACGACCGCGACCCGCCGGGCGGTCGAGGCCCGCACCGGGGCCGGGTGGGTCCCGGCGGTGAGGGTCGTGGCGGTCCACCACAGGTGCGCGAGGTGCCCGGCGACGGCGCATCCGGCCAGGACCGCGAGCGCCGCCCACACCCGTCCCCCGGGCGCCGCGCCGACGGCGGCGACGACCCGGTCGAGCTCACCGCCCGGCGCCGCGACGGTCGAGCCGGCCACCGTCAGCAGCGCGCCGACGGCCGTGACCAGACCGAAGGCCAGCGCGGCGGCCAGCAGCGCCCGCCCGGCGGGCGGCGCCCCTCGCACGACCTTCGACCGGCACAGCCCCACGACGGCGCCGAGGAGCAGGACCGCGACGGTGGTGCGCGGCGCGAGGATCAGCGCGACGACCACCGCCACGGTGAGGAACGCGTCCCTGACCGTGCCCAGCAGCCTGGCCCGCAGCGCGTGGCACAGCACCGGCTCCAGGTCCAGGCCGACCGACGGCGCCACGGCCCGCCGCGGATCGTCCGTGAGCTCGGCGACGACCCGCTCTGCGAGGCCTGAGTCGAGGTGTACCGCCGCGCACAGCCGCCGGGTCGTCGTCGACGGCGAGCGCCGCGCCGGACTCGCGTCGGGCATGGCGAACAGCGGCGGCGGCCAGGCAGCCTCGCGCTTCGCCTGCCGCGGCGGCCACGCGGGCGCGACGTCCACGTCGGGCGGCTCCGCGGGCGATCCACCCCGCGCCGGCCACCGCGATCCGGTGGACGCCACGTCACCGGGCCACGATCCCGCGGGCGTGACATCCGGCACCGCCCCCTGCCCGGGCCACCGCGAGCCCGCGGACGCGACGTCCGGCGACGCACCCTGCCCCGGCCATCGCGATCCGGCCGGCGCGACGTCGGACGACGCACCCCGGCCCCGCCGCAGCGACCGCCCACCACGCGC
>NZ_JBFAJA010000043.1:24503-106650 GCF_040654975.1 Dactylosporangium sp. NPDC050588
CGGCTCACCATCCGGAACACCCGGCTGATCCGCCACCGACCCGCCGCGACCCCGCCCCGCCGACTCACCAGACACGAGACCAGGCGAGTCCACCCAGCCCCGCCACAGCGACCGCCCACGACGCGCCGGCTCACCATCCGGAACACCCGGCTGATCCGCCACCGACCCGCCGCGACCCCGCCCCGCCGACTCACCAGACACGAGACCAGGCGAGTCCACCCGGCCCCGCCACAGCGACCGCCCACGACGCGCCGGCTCACCGCCCGGTGTGCCCGGTTGATCCGCCACCGGCCCGCCCGGCAACGCACCCCGCCCCCGCCACAGTAACCGCCCACGACGTGCCGGCTCACCATCCGGAACACCCGGCTGATCCGCCACCGGCCCGTCTGTCCCCCGCCCCGCCGGGTCGCCGGGCAGACCGGGCGAGTCGGCCCAGCCACGCCACAGCGACCGCCGGCGCCGGGCCGGCGTGCGGTCCGGGGCGGCTGATGCGCCCGGTTGGTCTGTGGGCACGGCGGTCCGGGCCGGCCGGTCGTTGTCCGAGGAGCCCGGCTGAGCTGATGGGACGACATCGGGGTGCGTCGGGTCGGCGGTCCGGGCGCGCCACAGCGGCGTGCCACGGCGGACCGGGGCGGCGGGCTGGTCCGGTGGGACGGTCCGATAGCGCGGCGCGGGCCATCGCCGCCTGCCGCCGGCCTGAACCGTGCCGCCGAAGGCGGGCGTGTCCCGGCTCAGCGCGGCCAGCCCCGGCCCACCAGCCGGCGCCGATCGGTCGTGACGTCCCAGCGCGGTGAGCAGCCGCGCGAGGAAGGCCTCAACTCGCATGGTGGTCGTCGCCGGTCTTCTTGCGGGCCGCGGGCAGCTTGACGCGCAGGCGGGACACCCGTCCGGTGCCGTTCAGCATCGGCGTGGCGGTCTCGGAAGGTGTGGCGGCGGTCGTACCGGCGACAGCGGCGAAACTCAGGAACGGCGCGGCGACCCGGGCGATCTGCGTCAGCAGCAGCGGTGCCGCGATCCCTGACGCCACCGCCCCGCCCGGGCCGGACGCCTGTCCTGACGCACCGAGCCACGCGGCCAGCCCCGCGCCGGCGAGGCACCGGACGGCGACGGACACCGCGTACGCCCCAAGGCCCGGCTCCCCCGCCCCGCGCCACGGCGGCCGCCCGGTCCGGCGGCGGGCCGCCAGCAGGTCGAGCGCTTCGAGCGTGAGCGCGGCGAACAGACCCAACATGGCCGCTCCGGCTGCGCTCATCGGACCACCATAGGAACGGGCCGCCCCGGGCTTCCACGGTATCGACCGTCGATCACCCGGTCGGGTTGACGCTCCCCTTGCGCGTCTGGCACTGTCTAGGTTGTCTAGAGGACCTGGAGGTCTGGTGAGCAAGGCGCCACTGTACGTGCGGATCGAGCGGGAGTTGCGGGCGCGGCTCGCCGGCGCGCGGCCCGGCGACACGGTGCCGGCCGAGTCGGTGCTCGCCACGGAGTTCGGGGTCGCCCGGATGACGGTGCGGGCCGCGCTCAACGCCCTGGAGTCCGACGGGCTCATCGAGCGGATCCAGGGGCGGGGCACGTTCGTGCGGCAGCGGCCCGAGCCGCGGGCCGCCGGGACCCTGATGAGCTTCCACGACCAGGTGCGCGGCTGGGGGCGCACCCCGCGCTCGCGCCTGCTGGAGGGCGAGGTCCGGGCGGCCTCCGCGGCCGAGGCGGCGGCGCTCGGACTGACCTCCGCCGCACCCCGGGTGGTGTCGATCGCCCGGGTACGGCTCGCCGACGACGTCCCGCTCGCGGTCGAGTACGCCTGCTTCCCCGCGCACCTGAGCGCCCTGCTCGACCTCGATCTGGAGGCCGGTTCGCTGCACCACGCGCTGCACGGGCTGGGCCTGCGCCCGACGCTCGGCTCGTCGACGCTGACGGCGCAGCGGGCCGGCGCCGACGGCGAGCGGCTGCACGTGCCGGCGGACGAGCCGCTGCTGGTCGAGACCCGGCTGATCGTCGACCAGCACTCGGCGCCGCTGGAGCACACGGTCAGCCGGTATGTCGGCGCCCGCTACGACCTGCGCGTCACGTTCGACGTGCGGCCACCCGGAACAGACGTGCGGCCACCCGGAACAGGAGAGTCCCGATGAACGTCGCCAAGATGATCGACCACTCGCTGCTGCGGCCCGAGCTGACCACCGCCGACGTCCGGCACGGGTGCGAGGTCGCGGCGCGCCGGGCGGTCGCCTCGGTGTGCGTCCGGCCGTCCGACGTCGGCCTCGCCAGGGCGGCGCTGGACGGGACGGGCGTGCTCGTCGGGACCGTGGCGGGGTTCCCGCACGGCGACACCCTCACCACGGTCAAGGTCGCGGAGACGCGGGCGCTGGTCGAGGCGGGCGCCGACGAGATCGACATGGTGCTGCACATCGGGCGGCTGCGCAGCGGCGACGAGGCGTACGTGCACGACGACATCGCGGCCGTGGTCGCCGCGGCGCAGGGGCGGGTCGTCAAGGTGATCCTGGAGAACGTGTACCTCACCGACGAGCAGAAGGTCGCCGGCTGCCGCATCGCGGAGCGGGCCGGTGCGGGGTTCGTGAAGACCAGCACCGGGTTCGCGGGCGGCGGCGCCACCCTGGCGGACATCCAGCTGATGCGCGCCACCGTCTCCCCGCACGTCGAGGTCAAGGCGGCCGGCGGGGTCCGCAGCCTCGACACCCTGCTCACCCTGCACCGCGCCGGCGCCACCCGCTTCGGCGCGACCGTCACCGAGGCGATCCTCGACGACTTCGCCGCCCGCGAGCGCGGGGAGCCGCCGGCGGCCGCGCCGTCCACCGGCAGCGGCTACTGAGCCGTAGGACGTCGGCCGGGACCGTGGGACAGGCGACGACAAGCGCTCTCGAATTGTCGTGCCAGCGTCCTGTACCGCGGGGGCAGGCAACGGGCAAGCGCGCTATCGGGGCGTCGTGACGGCGGTCAGGATCTTCGTGTACGCGGCCCGGCGGTCGGGGCGGGCGCGGGCGGCGGCCTTGGTGAGGGCCGGCGCGGCCGCGGGGCCGAAGCGGGTCAGCCCGGCCTCGGCGGTGCGGCGGACGGTCGGGTCGGGGTGCAGCAGCAGGCCGACGACCGCGCCGATCGCCGGCGTCCAGGCGGCGCCACTGACCGCGCGGACCGCGGCGCGCACGATGTCCGGCTGCGGGTCGGCGAGGAGGACCTCGCTGTGCCGCAGGTACGTGGGCCGGTCCAGCAGCTGGCGCGACACGCGGTGGGCGTGCAGGCGGACCTTCGCCTCGGGGTGCCGCAGCAGGTCCCCGAGCAGCTCGGCCAGGCCCGTCCCGTCGCCGGTCTCGGCCAAACCGGCCAGGGCGACGCGGATCCGCGTGGCGTCGCCGTCGCGCGCGAGGTGCAGCAGCTCGTCGCGGGTCGGTGGGCGCACCGTCGCCGACGGCCGGTCCAGCAGCCCGGCCGGCAAGCGGGGCTCGGCCGGCTCCGGCAGCAGCAGTGGCGCGGGCGGATCGCCGAGCAGGGTGGCGGCCGTGGAGCGCGGCAGCCGGTGCAGCGCGGTGCCGGCGGCAGCCACGACGGACGGGTCCGGGTGGTCGCGCAGCCGGAGCAGGGCCGGGACGAACGGCGGCAGGTCCGCAGACACGAGCCAGAGGGTAAGCCGCATCGCCTGGTGCAGCCGCGGGACAGGGGCGTCGGCGGCCAGGTCCTCGGGGGTCAGCGCGCGGGCCAGTGCCGGGGTGGGCGGCAGGTCGGCGTCGCGATGCAGGTACATCTGCAGCAGACGACGCTGGATGGCCGGTTCGGGCCACGAGCGCAGCGCCTCGGCCGCACGCAGGCGCTGGGTGGTGCCGGGTCGCGGGTGGTCGAGCATGGTGAGGAGGCGGTCGCGCAGGGCGGCCGAGCGGGGCTGGTCGAGGTCGCCGTCGTGCGGGGTCCGCGGCGCCGAGCCTGTGCGGCCGGCCTCCTCGCCGAGAGTCCACAGTGGAGCGCCGATGGGCTGTAGGGCCACCATCCGGTCGAGCAGTGTGGGCCGTTCGTCGGCGGCGGTGGCCGGCCAGGCCTCGATCAGGCCCGCGAGGCACTCCCGTGATTCCACTGTGGACGACCGAACGCCGGACGAGTTACCCGGCGCCGGCCCCTGGCGCAGCGCCTCGCCCTGCTGCGGGAACCCGAACGCCTCGCGCAGGACACGTGGCTCGGCCTGCCACGGGTCGGCGCCGAGCGCGGCGTCGGCCAGGGCGCGTTCCACGTCGCGGCGGGTGAGGACGGCGCCGCAGCGGCGCAGCGTGGCGAGGGTCGAGCGGAGGCCGGCGGGCGCGGGCGGCGCGGCCCGCAACCGGGACGCCACGTCCAGCGCCGCGGCGGGGCCGAGGTGCGGGGCCAGGTCCTCGAGGACGGCGAGGAGGGCGTCGCGGGCAGCGTGCGACAGCTCGCCCACGCCGGTGACCACAGTGGACCGTGCGCGGCCGAACGCGATCCGCTCCTCGGGCGTCCACGGCGCCGGGCAGCAGCGCACGACGAGCCGCAGCACGGACGGGCGCAGGTCCGGCTCGGCGGCCGCGAGCCTGAGCCAGTCGGGCAGCAGCCGTCGCAGCCCTGGCAGCAGCGCCTCGGGCAGGTCCCCACCGGCGGCGGCGACCCGGCGGGCGGTCGTGGCGTGCCACCCGTCGCGGGTCAGGGCGACGAGGTCCGGATGCGGCTCACGTACGGCGGCCGCGGCCGACTGGGTGATGCCGTGCGCCGCCATCCGGCCGGCGAGCGAGGCGACGGCGCCGTCCCGCAGCCGCAGCCGGCCGCCGGCGATGAGGTGCAGCAGCGCCGGGCCGGCCGGCGAGCCCTGGTCGGTGAGCGCCGCGACCGACCGCGGGGTCAGGGCGCCGTCGAGGGATTCGAGGAGCGGGAGTTCGCCGGTACGTTCGAAGGCGGCGATGACGGTCGCGTCGGCCGCGTCGGCGAGGATCGCCCGCAGCGCGGCGGTCAGCGCGGCCCGCAGGCCGGGGTTGTCGTGCCGGCCGAGCCAGCCGAGCAGGTGCGGCACCGTGGCGGGGGTTCCGGTGGTGCGCAACGCCTCTGCCGCGGCCTTCTTGATGTTCATGTTCGGGTGT
The DNA here is from genome assembly GCF_040654975.1 of Dactylosporangium sp. NPDC050588. NCBI lineage: Bacteria > Bacillati > Actinomycetota > Actinomycetes > Micromonosporales > Micromonosporaceae > Dactylosporangium > Dactylosporangium sp. NPDC050588. The sequence continues at coordinate 29,588 of NZ_JBFAJA010000043.1, forward strand.
TCGAGGCAGGCGGCGACGGCGTGACCGGCCCAGCGGGCGCCGGCCCGGCCGAGCGCGATGAGGGCCTGGCGGACCGTCTGCACGTCCCCGGCCGCGGTGAGCGGCGTCAGCGTCGCGGCGAGGGCCTCGATCCCGTCGCGGGCGAGGACCGCGACGGCGTGTTTGCGCACGTGCGGGTCGCGGTGGCGCAGGAACCGGTGGGTGCGGGCGCGGGTCCGCTCGTACGGTGCCCGCTCCAGCAGCTCGAGCAGCACCGCCAGCTCGGTCGGCGGCGTCCCCGGCCGGTCGAGCAGGTCCAGCGCGACGCTCGCGGCGAACGCGTCCCCCGCGGCCCGCTCGGCGGCGGCGTCGTCCATCTGAACGGCGTCGCGCAGGCCGGTGACCCGCCCAGCCGAGTCGCGCGGGCCGGCAACGCGCCCATCCGCGTCGAACAGGTCCGTGACCCGCCCAGCCGAGTCGCGCGGGCCGGCAACGCGCCCATCCGCGTCGAACAGGTCCGTGACGCGCCCAGCGGCGGCGTGCGGGCCGGTGACGCGTCCAGCGGCATCGAGCGGGCCGGAGACACGTCCAGCGGTGTCGGGCGGGCCGGAGACACGTCCAGCGGTGTCGGGCGGGCCGGTGGCGTGGTCGGCGGCGTCGAGGAGGCAGACGGGGCGGATGCGGCCGTCGCGGTACAGGCGGCGGCCCAGCCCCTGCAGCGCGGCGAGCGCCTCCTGCGGCACGACCGGCATCCGCTTCGTGGCCGCCGGCCGGTCCCGGTCCGCGTCGACGGCGGCGAGGTCGGCGGGGAGCCGGTGCTGCTCGTCCGGCGGGTTCCCGCGGGTGTCGTACGCGAGGGCCAGCTCGGCGACGATCCGGCCCAGCAGCTCGGTCACGTCGTCCACGGCGGCGGCGTGGCCGGCCAGCCAGATCAGCGCCTGGAGCGGCCGGTCGGGGGTGGCGCGGGCGCGCAGGACGGCGAGCTCGCGCTCGTCGGGGCGGCCGAGGTCGGCGGCGATCCGGTCGGGCAGGGCCGCCGGGTCGAGCCGCAGCAGCAGCGCGTGCCGGCGGGCCGGGTCGGGCTGGAGCAGCCAGCACAGTTCGAGCGCCTGGTGCCGCCACGGCCGCAGGAACGGCAGGTCCTGCGCGAGACCGTCGGCCAGCACGGCGACGGCACGGTCACCGCCGACCGCTTCGAGAGCGTGCAGCGCCGCGGCCGGCGCGCGGGGCAGGGTGGCGAGCACGGCGTCCTCGGCGGGAGCGTGGCGCAGCGCCCGGATCGCGGCCAGGAACGGCTCCGGCTCGGCCGCATGGGGCAGCAACGCGGCGACGTCGCCGCCGATGTCGAGGTCCGGCGCCCCCTGCCGTGCGAGGGCCACCAGCAGGTCGAGCCGCCGCGCCCAGGCCGCCCCGCTCCCGTCATGAGCCGCGTCAGACGAACCGGGAACGGAACCGGCAGCGGGACCGGTAGCGGAACCGGCAGCGGAACCGGCAGCGAGACCGGCAGCGGGACCGGCGAGGAGGGCGGCGCGGGTGGCGTGCCGGGCGGTGTACAGCAGCGCCGCGACGTCGCCGGCGGGAATCGCGTGGTCGGCGAGCGCGAGTCCCACGACCCCCGCGGCGTCGGCGGCGGCGACGATCAGCCCGCGGTGGTGCATGGTGGTGAGGCAGGCGACCGCGGCCGGGCCCAGCAGCAACGGATCGGTGGTGCCGAGACCGACGACGGCGGGAATGTGCTCGCGGTCGAGCAGCTCGCCGAGCGCTTCGAGCGCGCGCTGCCGGACCCGGGGCGGCACCCGGACGTCGGCGGCGGCGTCCAGCAGCGGCTCCCGGAGGCCGTGCCGCGCCGCGGCCGCCACCGCCGCCGATGCGACATCCGCCGTGCCGGCGACGCCCGGCGGCGAACCGCCGGGACCGGTGGGCGTGGGGGCGAGGAGCGCGCGCAGGCGGTGCGGGGCGACGGGGTCGACGGCGGCCCAGGGCTCGGCCAGCTCGGTGAGCGCGCCGGCCACGACCGCCGGTGTGCCGCTGTCGAGGAGCCGCCCCAGGATCCGGCGGGCGGCGGCGGGGGCGAGCACCGCGGCGCGCAGCCCTTCCCGGCACAGCCGGAGCGCGGCGTCGTGCAGGACCGGGTCGTCGCGGCCGGTGAGCTCGTCGAGCAGCCGCGGCGGGTCGGACGCGTCGGCGCAGGCCAGGCCGGCCACCGCCTGGAGCAGCGGCTCGCCGGGCGGTTCGGCGGGCAGGCGGCCCGGCAGGTGCAGCAGCTCGGCCCGCAGCCACGCCACCCGCACCACCGCCACCGGACCGTGCTCACGCCAGCGGGGCCAGGCGGACGGCGGCAGCCGGCCGTGCCGCTGGAAGAGCGTTGCCGTGGCGAGCGCGACCTCCGGCGCCTCGTCGGTCCCGAGCAGCCGCAGGAGGTCCTCGTCGACGTCGCCGCCGATGAGCCGCGCGCCGAGCCACTGCACGGCGAGCAGGCGCAGGGACGGGTCTCCGTGGCGGGCGAGCCGGGCCGGCAGCGCGGGCGGGCAGGCGGTGCCGTCGACGTGTGCGGCGAGCCAGTCCACGTCGCCCCGGTCCACAGCGGCCGTGACGTGCGGATCCGTCGGCTCGGTCACAGGCCCGATCCTATGCGGGCCCGCAACCGGAATCAGGCGGCGGTGAGGGCGCCGATCTCGTCGAGGATCGGCGTCCACAGCGGGCGCGGCAGGTCGTGGCCCATGCCGGGGTGGACGACGAGGCGGGCGCCGGGCACGGCGGCGGCGGTGGCGCGCCCGCCGGCCACGCGGATGAGCGGGTCGGCGGCGCCGTGCACGACCAACGTCGGGACGCGGACCGTGGCCAGGCCCGGGCGGCGGTCGCCGGAGGCGCGGATGGCGGCGAGCTGGCGGCGGGCGCCGGCCGGGTCGTGGCCGCGGTCGTACGCGCGGCGGCCGACGTCGCGCAGCCACGCCTCGTCGCGCGGGTAGGCGGGCGAGCCGATGGCGGTGAAGACCTGGAGCATGCGCTCGCCGGCCTCGTCGCGGGTGGTGGCCGGCGGGATGCCGAGGGCGCGGAGGGCGCCGAGCCGCGCGCGGCCGATCTGGGGCGCCGGCGTGGACATGATGGAGGTCAGCGTCCGCACGCGGTCCGGGTGCCCGATGGCGAGGGTCTGCGCGATCATGCCGCCGAGGGAGGCGCCGGCGACGTGGGCGGAGGGCCAGCCGACGGCGTCAAGGACGGCGACGGCATCCAGCGCCATGTCGGTCAGGCGGTACGGTGCCACGGCCCGCGGGCGGGTCAGCAGGTCGAACAGGCTCGGGTTGCCGGCCTGCGACCAGTGCGTCGACTCGCCCGCGTCGCGGTTGTCGAAGCGGACGACGCTGTAGCCGCGGCCGGTGAGCTCGGCGCACAGCTCGTCGGGCCACGACAGCAGCTGCATGCCGAGTCCCATGATGAGCAGCAGGGGTTCGCCGCCGGGCGGGCCGAGCCGCTCGTAGGCGATGGTGACGTCGTCGCGGCGGGCCAGGGCGATGACCATCGGCTCAGCATCGGTGATGAGACGCGATCTCGGGAAGGCCCGCCGCGACGCCGGTTCAGCAGCCGACGCAGGAGGTGGCGTCGAACACGTGGTCGCCCAGCCGGGACGGCATCTCCGCGACGCCGGGGCCGCCGGCGGTGAGCCACGCGCTCACCGCGTCGACGGTGTCGTGGCCGAGGATGTCGCCCAGGTAGACGGGTCTGGCCCCGCCGCGGCGGGCGGCCCGGGAGGGCTGGACCACCACGACGTTGGAGCGTTCGCAGACCGAGAGGCACTCACTGACGCGGACGCGGTGCCGGCCGGCGCCGGCGCGCAGCGCGGCGAGCTGCGCGTCGTGGTCGACGTCGGGGTGCTTGTCGGTGCTGCCGCAGCAGCAGTCGCGGCACACCGTCAGCGTGCAGGCGTCGTCGCTCCACGGCGGGGCCATGACGTCAGCGGCTCGCGGCGAGCACGGCCGGGGCCGGCGCGGCCGTGCCGGCGTCCCGGCCGGAGCGCTGGTCGGGGTCGCCGGGGACGGGCGCGGCCGGGTCGGTGCCGAGCTCGACGATGCGGTTGGCCCTGTCGACGTGGACGACGCGGGAGCGGTGCGAGGCGACCTCGGCGGCTTCGACCAGCTCGAACGACATGATGATCACCAGGTCGCCGGGCGAGACGAGGCGGGCGGCGGCGCCGTTGATGCCGATGACCCCGCTGTCGCGGGCGCCCTCGATCACGTACGTGGTGAGGCGGGCACCGGTGTCGATGTCGACGACCTGCACCTGCTCCCCTTCGACCAGGCCGGCGGCCTCCAGCAACGCGCTGTCGATGGTGATCGATCCCACGTAGTGCAGGTCGGCCTGGGTCACCGTGGCGCGGTGGATCTTTCCGCCGAGCAGGGTGCGCTGCATTGAGTCGTCCTCTCCGAGGGGCAGGCATGGAGGTCCCGAAAGGACGGACATGGAAGCCCATCCTAAGTTAGGCAATGCTAACCTACATTCCTGCCTCGGCGCGCCACCCTCCGGCGCGGCGGCCGCGACCCCGAACTCTCCAAGGAGCATTGATGACCCGCACCCCCCGAACCAGGACGTGGTCGCGCCGCACGGCGCTCGCCGCGGCCGCCCTGCTCGCCGTGACCGGCCTCGCCGCCTGCGGTGACGACGCGAAGGACTCCGCCGCCGCGACGCCCAGCGGCTCCGCCGCGCCGGCCGCGTTCCCCGTCACGATCGAGCACAAGTTCGGCTCCACGAAGATCGAGTCCGAGCCGAAGCGGGTCCTCACGGTCGGCTGGAACGACCAGGACTTCGTGCTCGCCCTGGGCGTCACGCCGGTCAGCACCCGCGAGTGGTTCACCGAGTACCCGACCTACCCCTGGGTCAAGTCGGCGCTGGGCGGCAAGACGCTGCCGACGTTCTCCGCCGAGATCAACTTCGAGGCCATCCTCAAGGAGAAGCCCGACCTGATCATCGCCATCTACGAGACGGTCAACCAGGAGACGTACGACCGGCTCACGCAGATCGCGCCGACGGTCGTGCAGTCGAAGGACTACGCCGACGAGCAGACCCCGTGGGACGTACAGACACTGACCACCGGCAAAGCGCTCGGCAAGTCGGCCGAGGCGAAAGCCCTCGTCGACAAGGTGAACGCGAAGCTCGCCGAGGTCAAGAAGGCGCACCCCGAGTTCGCCGGCAAGGTGCTCGTCGAGGACTTCGGCCCGGAGAACGGCCAGCACTGGCTCATCGCCGCCAAGGACCCGCGCCGCGCCCTGTTCGACGCGCTCGGCTTCGCCGCGCAGGCCGAGAAGGACGAGATCAGCGAGGAGCGGCTCGACCTGCTCGACAAGGACATCCTCTTCGTCAACGGCGCCACCAAGGCCACGATGACCGCCTCGCCGGTGTTCGCCAAGCTGAAGGTCGTCACCACCGACCGCGCCCTGTACACGACGTTCGAGACCCCGCTGTCCGGCGCGCTGGCCTACAGCGGCCCCAACGCGCTGCTCTTCGCCCTCGACATCCTGGTGCCGGCGCTCGCCGCCGCCGCCGACAACGACCCGGCCACGAAGGTCCCGGACCTCGCCGCCGCGTAACACGCGACCACGCAAGAGGGGCGGCGCCGTCGTGGCGCCGCCCCTCTCTGTCTGTGGTCAGAGCGCCTCGGCCACCAGCGGCCCCAGCTGCTCCAGCACCGCCGGGTCGAGCAGCTCCGAGTGCCCGCAGGCCAGCCCGACCGCCGTCAGCCGGCCGTCCACAAGGGACCGCCACCCGTCCGACGCCGTCCCCGTGAAGCCGGGCTCCGGCACGGTCGCGTCGACGAAGAGCACGTCCGCGGCGAGGACGCCGGGCCGTGCGCCCGCCATCATCCGGTCGCTGTCGAGGTAGTTCTCCACGACCCGGGCGATCTGCTCGTCGGTGAGCGCGGCCACGCCACCGCCGGCGGCCCGCACGAACCACACCGCGTCCCGCACCGTCGGCACCGAGGTCGCCGGCACGTCGTAGCCCAGCTCCTGCAGCAGCGCGGCGATCGCGGCCGGCCCGTCCCACTCCCCCTCGACGGCCGGCAGCGTGACGCGCGAGTCGAGCATGCCGACGAACGTCACCGACCGGCCGGCCGCGACGAGCAGCCGGGCGACGGCGTGCGCGACGGCGCCGCCGAACGACCAGCCGAGCAGCCGCACCGGGCCGTCCGGCGCGTGTTCGAGCACCCGGCCGGCAAGCTCCGCGGCGAGCTCGTCCAGTGTGGACGGCAGATCGGTGGTCCGGCTCAGGCGCGGCGACTGCAGCCCGATGAGCGGCACGTCCGCCGGCAGGTGCCGCTTCAGCCCGGCGAACTGCCAGACGAGACCGCTCGCCGGCGGCAGGCAGAACAGCGGCGGCCGCCCGGCGCCGGGGTGCAGCGTGACGACCGGCGCGAGGGCGTCACCGGGTGGCAGGTCGCCGGCGAGCCGGCGGGCCAGGCCCTCCACGGTCGGCGCCGTGAACAGGTCGGCGACCGGCACGTCGGCGCCGAACTCGCGGCGGACGGCCGCGGCGAGCCGGACGAGCAGCAACGAGTGCGCGCCGAGGGCGAAGAAGTCGTCGGTGACGCCGACCCGCGCTACCCCGAGCACCTCGCCGACGAGCGCGCACAGCCGCGCCTCGGTCCTGCTGCGCGGACGGTCCGCAGTGGTGGTGGCGGTGAAGTCGGGCGCGGGCAGCGCCGCCCGGTCGACCTTGCCGTTGGGTGTCTGCGGCACCGCGTCCAGCACCACGAACGCCGCCGGCACCATGTACGCGGGCAGCCGCTCGGCCAGGTGCCGCCCCAGGTCGCCGGGGTCGGTGCCGTCGGTGGTCACGTACCCGACGAGCCGTTCGTCGCGGGCGACGACGACCGCGCGGGTCACCGCCGGGTGCGCGGCGAGGGCCGCCTCGATCTCGCCGAGCTCGATGCGGTGCCCCCGGACCTTCACCTGGAAGTCGGTGCGGCCGAGGAACTCGAGGTCGCCGCCGGGCAGCCACCGCACGAGATCGCCGGTGCGGTACAGGCGGGCCCCGCCGGCGGCGGCGACGAACCGGGAGGCGGTCAGCGCCGCGCGGCCGAGGTAGCCGCGGGTCACCTGCGCGCCGCCGAGGTACAGCTCACCGGCGACGCCCGGCGGCACCGGCCGCAGGGCGGCGTCCAGGACGTGCGCGGTCGTGCCGGGCAGCGGCCCGCCGATGGTGGGCCGGCCCTCCCCGACGGCGGACACGGTCGCCCACACGGTGACCTCGGTCGGCCCGTACAGGTTCGTGACCGAACGGGTCCGCCGGCGCAGCTGGTCCGCCAGGGACGGCGGCAGCGCCTCCCCGCCGACGAGAGCCCGCACGCCGGTGAGGTCCACATCGGACGCCTCCAGCAGCGCCGCCCACAGCGACGGCGTCGCCTGCATGACGGTCGACGACGCGGCGAGGGGCGCGAGCAGGGCCGGGTCGCGGACCTCCTCGCCCGACGCCAGCACGATGCAGCCGCCGGTGCGCAGCGGCTGCATCAGCTCCAGGACGGAGATGTCGAACGACAGCGTGGTGACGGCGAGCAGCCGGTCCGCGGCCGTCATCGGCACCGCCGGGTCCATCGCGGCGAGGAACGCGCCGAGGTCGCGGTGGGTGACCACGACACCCTTCGGCCGGCCGGTCGACCCGGACGTGTAGATGACGTACGCCGCGTTCCCGGGCTCCGCGTGCGGCAGGTCCGCGGGCTCCGCCGGGGGCAGCGCGGTGTCCGGGGTCAGCACCACGACGGGTTCCGCGTCCTGCACCATGTACGCGAGACGCTCGGCCGGGAACGCCGGGTCCAGCGGCAGGTACGCCGCGCCGGCCTTGTGCACGGCGAGGACGGCGACGACCAGGTCGGCGGTGCGCGGCAGCGAGATCCCGACCAGCCGCTCCGGCCCGGCACCCCGCGCGACCAGCGCCGCGGCGAGCCGGTCGGAGGCCGCGTCGAGGTCGGCGTAGCTCCACGTACGGCCGCCGCTGACGAGCGCGTCGGCATGGGGGGCGCGGGCGGCGTGACCGCGGAACGCCACGACCCACGAGCCCGTCGGCGGCAGCGGCCCGCCGTCCCGCCACGCGGCCAGGTCGGTCTCGTCGTCCGCCGCGAGCAGCGCCGCGTCGCGGACGGGCGCGTCGGGGTGCGCCGCCAGGTCGGTGAGGAGCCCGACGAGGCGCGAGGTCAGCCGCTCGGCGGTGCCGGCGGTGAAGCGGGCCGTGTCGTATTCGACGGTGACGGCGACGGTCTCCCCCGCGTCGACGAACGTGACGTTGACATCGACCTTCGGGTCGGCGGGGAACTCCGGCTCCGGGCCGAGCGGCAGCCCGAGGACGGTGCCGCTGGCGACGGAGTCGGCGGGCCGGTGGTGGTAGCCGATCATCACCTGGAACAGCGGGTTTCGGCCGGCCGCCCGCGGCGGGTTGACGGCCTCGACGACCTGCTGGAACGGCAGCTCCGCGTGCTCGAACGCGGCGAGGTCGGCGGCGCGGACCCGCCGCAGCAGCTGCGTGAACGTCGGCGCGCCGGACAGGTCGGTGCGCAGCACGACGGTGTTGACGAAGAACCCGACGAGGTCGGCGAGCGCCGGGTCGCCACGGCCGGACGTGGGCGTGCCGATCGGCACGTCCTCCCCGGCGCCGAGCCGGGACAGCAGGACCGCGAGGCCGGCGTGCAGTGCCATGAACAGGCTGGCCTGCTGCTCCCCGGCGATGGCGCGCAGCCGGGTGACGAGGGCGGCGGGCAGCGTCGCGCCGACCTGCCCGGCGGGGCGGGGTGCGGTCCGCGGCAACGCGCCGGGCAGCGGGATCTCCTCCGGCAGGCCATGCAGCTGCCGCAGCCAGAACCGGCGGGCCGTGGCATGGCCGCTGGCCTGATCCAGGGGGTCGCCGAGCAGGTCGGCCTGCCAGGCGGCGTAGTCGGCGTACTGCACCGGCAGCGGCGTCCACTGTGGAGCCCGGCCGGCCAGGCGGGCCGTGTAGGCGGTGGTCAGGTCCCGCAGCAGCGGCTGGTCCGACCACTCGTCCATCGCGATGTGGTGCAGGACCAGGGCGAGGAGCGTGTCGCCGCCGGGCTCGGCGACGACCGCGGCCCGGATCGGCGCCTCGGCCGCCAGGTCGAACGGGGCCGACAACGCCGTGTCGAGCCGGTCGTGCACCGGGACGTCGACGGACTCGAGCACGTGCTGCCCGTCGAGGGTCACCAGGGTCCGCAGCACCTCGTGCCGGGCGGTGACGTCCGCGAGCGCGGCCCGCAGCACCGCGACGTCGACACCGCCCCGCAGCCGCATCACGAGGGGGTAGTTGTACGCGGTGGAGGCGGGGTCGAGGTGGTGCAGCAGGAGGAGCCGCTCCTGGGCCGGCGACAGCGGGATCCGTTCGGGGCGCGGGCGCCGGGTCAGCGCCGGTCGGGCCGCCGGGCCGGCCGACGTGAGCCGCAGCGCGAGCCGTTCGGGGGTGGGCGCGTCGAAGAGCGCCCGCAGCGGCAGGTCCGCGGTGAGCTCGGCGCGCAGCCGGCCGAGGAGGCGCATCGCGATGAGCGAGTGGCCGCCGCGGTCGAAGAAGTCGTCCTCGACGCCGTAGCCGTCGATGCCGAGCACCTCGCCGAAGACGGCGCACAGCAGGCGTTCGGTGTCGGTGGCGGCGGCGCGCCCGGCGGTGGCGACGGGCCGCGGCTCGGGCAGCGCTGCCGCGTCGAGCTTGCCGTTGACGGTCAGCGGCAGCGAGGCCACGACGGCGTACGCGGCGGGGACCATGTAGGCGGGCATCGTCGCCTTCAACGCCGCGTGCAGCGCCGCCACGTCCAGACCGTCCGGGGTGGACACGACGTACGCGACGAGGCGCCTGCCCCCTGCTCCGTCGGCGACGGCGAGGACGGCGGCCTGCCGCACGCCGGGCTGCGCGGCGATCGCCGCCTGCACCTCGCCAAGCTCGATCCGGTAGCCGCGGATCTTCACCTGGTCGTCGGTGCGGCCGAGGAAGTCCAGCAGCCCGTCGGTGCGGAGCCGGACGAGGTCGCCGGTGCGGTACATGCGACCGCCGGCCACGAACGGGTCGGCGACGAACCGGTCGGCGGTGAGCGCGGGCCGGTTGAGGTAGCCGCGGGCGAGGCCGGCGCCGGTGATGTACAGCTCGCCGGGGACGCCGGGCGGCACCGGCCGCAGCCAGCCGTCCAGCACGTAGCCGCGGGTGTTCCAGATGGGGGTGCCCACGGTGGACGTCGCGCTGTCGGTGGTCCCGCCGCCGAGGGTGTTGATGGTGTACTCGGTGGGCCCGTACAGGTTGTAGCCGAGCACCCCGTCGGTGTCGCGGAGCGTCGCCCACAGCCCTTCGGGGACGTGCTCGCCGCCGAGCAGGACCAGCGCCGGCCGGTGCGGCCCGTCGAGGAGGCCCGCGTCGAGCAGGTGCTGGGCGTAGGTCGGGGTGACGTTGACGACGTCGACGCGGTGCCGGGCGCAGTACCCGGCGAGGGCGACGGCGTCGCGGCGCAGGTGCTCGTCGCACACGTGCACGTGGTGGCCCTCGACGAGCCACAGCAGCTCCTCCCACGACATGTCGAAGGAGAACGACACGGTGTGGGCGATGGTGAGGGTGCGGCCGCCGTGCGCGGCGATCGTCGGGGCGAAGATGGCCTGCCGGTGGTTCTGCTGCATGTTCGTCAGCCCCAGGTACGGGGTGACGACGCCCTTCGGCCGCCCGGTCGAGCCGGACGTGTAGATGACGTACGCGGGGTGGTGCAGGCGGCCGGGGGTGCCGGGCGCGAACGCGCCCAGCTCCGCCCCGGTGAGCGGGGCGCCGGACTCGCCGGACAGGTCCAGCTCGTCGAGGCGGACGCCGTCGAGGCGGCCGGCGGTCAGGACCAGCGACGGGCGGGCGTCGTCGAGCATCACCCGCAGCCGCTCGTCGGGGTGGTCGAGCTCCAGCGGCAGGTAGGCGGAGCCGGTGCGCAGCACGGCGAACAGCGCGACGACCATGTCGATCGACCGGGGCAGCGCGAGCGCGATCACGCGCTCCGGCCCGGCGCCGAGGCGCAGCAGGTGCCGGGCGAGCCGGTTGACGCGGGCGTCGAGGTCGGCGTAGGTGACGGTGGTCGCGCCGAAGGTGAGCGCGGGCGCGTCCGGGGTGCGCGCCGCCTGCGCGGCCATCAGCTCGGCGATCGTCTCCGGCAGGATCTCCCCCTGGACGCCTTCCAGCACGGCCGGGTCCGCGACGGGCAACGCGGCGACCGGCCCGGTGACGTCGTCGGCGAGGGCCAGCAGGACCCGCTGGAGCCGGTCGAGCAGCGCCTCGGCGTCGGCGGGCGGGACCACGTCGGCGCGGTACTCGAGGCGGATCCGCAGCCGCTTCCCGGGCGTGGCGACCCAGGTGAGCGGGTAGTGGGTGGCGTCGACCGCGGTGACGCCGACGATCCCGTGCTCGGTCTCCAGGTCGGTGAACGTGTCGTCGTCGAGGAAGTTCTGCAGCACGTACAGGCTGTCGAAGAGCGTCGTGCGGCCGGCGGCCCGCTGGATCTCGCCGAGGCCGAGGTACTCGTGCGGCATCAGGTCGATCCGGTCGGCCTGCACGCGGCGCAGCACGTCGCGGGCCGCCTCGCCAGGAGCGAGGATGACCCGGGCGGGGACGGTGTTGAGGAAGACGCCGACGACCTCGTCGATGCCGTCGAGCTCGGTGGGGCGGCCGGCGACCGTGGTGCCGAAGACGGCCTCGTTACGACCGGTGGCGTGGGCGAGGACGACGCCGAGCGCGGTGCTGAGCACGGCGTTGAGCGTGACGCCCTCCGCGCGGGCCTGCGCGGTGAGGCGGGCCGTCTGCTCCTCGGTGAGCTGCCGGGCGATGCTGGTCGCGAGGACCGGCCGGGTGCCGGCGGCGGCCGGGTAGAGCACGGTCGGCTCGTCGAGGCCCCGCAGCGCGTCCGCCCACGCCTTCGCGGAGGCGCCGGCGTCCTGGGCGGCGACCCAGTCGAGGTAGTCGGTGAACCGGCCCGCCGGCGGCGCCGGGGCCTGCCCGGCGTAGTGAGCGAACAGGTCCCGCAGCACGAGTTCGCGGGACCAGCCGTCCCACAGCAGCAGGTGGTAGGTGAACAGCAGCCGATCGGTGCCGTCGGGGCGGCGCACGATCGTGAGCCTCGCCAGGGGCGGCGCGGTCAGGTCGAACGGCCGGGTCCGGTCCTCGGCCATCACGGCGTCGAGATCGTCCGCCTCGACGACGGCGACCGAACCCTGGAGCGCGGCGGCGAGCACCGCGACCGGCCGGGTGCCCGCGACGGTGAAGCCGAGCCGGATCGCCGGGTGCCGCTCCAGGACGCGGGTCCAGGCGGCGGCGAGGCGGTCGCGGTCGAGTCGGCCGGCGAAGTCGAACGCGTTCTGCGCGATGTAGACGTCGGCGTCGCCGGCGAGGCCCGCCTGCACGTACAGGCCCTCCTGCAGCGGCGACAGCGGCCACACCTCCTCGGTGGTCCCGCCCACCGAGGAGGCGGGCGCGCCCAGCTCCCGCAGCACGCCGGCCCAGTGCGCGGCGAGGCCGGGGACGTCCAGGCCCTCGTCGGCGTAGGTGAGCACGGCCCGCAGTTCGGGGCCGTCCGGCGTGGTGCGGACGGCGACGTTGACCTCCAGCAGGTACGGCGTGCCGAGGTCCGGGTCCGGCGCGGTCCGCAGCGCGTCCGCCTCCGGGGCGGTGTCCCAGTCCACATCGGACGGCGCGGCGAACCGGCCGAGGTAGTTGAACAGCACCTGCGGCGTGCCGAGCCGCGCGAGCGCCGGGGCGGTGCGGGCGTTGGCGTAGCGCAGCAGCCCGAACCCGAGCCCGTTGTCCGGTGCCGCCGTCACCAGCCGGCGGGCCTCCGCCAGTGCCTGGTGCGCGTCCGGCACGGCCGGCAGGCGCACGGGTGCGATCGCCGTGAACCAGCCGACGGTCCGCGACAGGTCGGTGCCGTCGAGCTCCTCCCGGCCGTGCCGCTCCAGGTCGATGGTGAGCGGCGCGGCCGGGTCGCCGCCGCGCGCGGACCGCCAGCGGGCGACCGCCGCCGCCAGCGTCGCGACCAGCGCGGTGGTGACGTCGGCGCCGGCCGCGCCGAGCAGCGGCCCGGTGACGTCCGGCGGGAGGACGAGGTCGTGGTCGCGGGTCTGGCCGACCGTGAGCCCAATGGTGTGCTTCGCGGGGTCGAGCTCGCCGCCGGGGGCGAGGGTCGCGGCCCAGTGCTCGAACTCGCCGAGCCGCGCCGCCTGGCCGGCCTGCTCCTGCAGCAGCCGGGCATACGCGCGCAGCGAGGTGCCCGTCATCGGGCCGGCGGCGAGGCCGTCGCGGAGGTCCTCGGTGAGGATCCGCCAGGACACGCCGTCGACGACGAGGTGGTGGGCGACGAGCAGCAGCCGGCCCCGCTCCCCCGGCCCGCGGTCGAACCAGACGGCCTGCAGGACCTCGCCGGCGTCGGGGTCGAGCCGGCCGGTGGCCGCGTCGGACTCGGCCCCGACCAGCTCGCGGAGCGCGGCGCCGGCGAGCCCGGCCGCGCCGACCCGCCGGACGTCCACGGTGGACACCACGGCGGACGCGCGGGCCTCCAGGGACCACAGCATCGGCGACGGACGGTGCAGCTGGAGGCGCAGCGCGTCGTGCCGGCGCACCAGGCCGTCGACGAGCGCGGTGACGTCCTCGTGGGTGAGCCCGGCGGGCGTGACGAGCAGGTCGGCCTGGTTGTGCCGGTGGACGCGGCCGCCCAGCTCGGCGAGGCGCTGCACGATCGGCAGCAGCGGCACCTCGCCGACCCCGTCGCCCGCGGCGGCCGCCGTCACCGGCGCCGCCTGCTCAGTGGTGGCTGCCGGCGCCAGCTGCGCGGCGAGGGCGGCGGCGGTGCGGTGGACGAACACGTCGCGCGGGCTGATGGACAGGCCGGCGCGGCGGGCCCGGTTCGCCAGCTGGATGGCGATGATGCTGTCGCCGCCGACGGTGAAGAAGTCCTCGTCGGCGCCGACCTCGGTCAGCCCGACGACCTCCGCGACGAGCGTGCGCAGCAGCCGCTGGGTGTCGGACTCGTCGGCGGCGACCTCGACGGGCGCGGCCCGCTCGCCGGTCGGCGCGGGCAGCGCGGCCCGGTCGAGCTTGCCGTTGACGGTGAGCGGCAGGGCGGGCAGCCGCACGTACGCCGCCGGCACCATGTAGGACGGCAGCCGCCGCGCCAGCGCGGCCCGCACGAGCTCGGTGTCCACGGTGGAGGCGCCGACGAGGTAGGCGACGAGCCGCCCGTCGTGCAGGTTGACGGCGGTGTTCGTGACGCCGTCGACGTCGAGGATCGCCGCCTCGATCTCGCCCAGCTCGACGCGGTGGCCGCGGACCTTCACCTGCTGGTCGGAGCGCCCGGCGTAGACCAGGTCGCCGGAGGCGGTCCGGATCGCGAGGTCGCCGCTGCGGTACAGCCGTCCGGGGCCGAACGGGTTGGCGACGAACCGGGACGCGGTCAGGCCGGGCCGGTCGAGGTAGCCGCGGGCGAGCTGGTCGCCGGCGACGTACAGCTCGCCGGTCACACCGGGCGGGACGGGCCGCAGCCGCGCGTCCAGGACGTGGGCGCGCAGGCTCGGCAGCGGATCCCCGATGACGCTGCCCGCGGCCGCGTCGGCCCGGCTCAGCGCGCGGAACGTCACGTGCACCGTGGTCTCGGTGATTCCGTACATGTTGATCAGCCGCGGGGCGTCGTCGGCGTGCCGCTCGTACCACGGCCGCAACCGCGACGGGTCGAGCGCCTCGCCACCGAAGACGACGTAGCGCAGCGCCAGCCCGGTCGTGTCCTCGGCGATGAGCGGGTAGAACGCCGACGGCGTCTGGTTGAGCACCGTGACGCGCTCGTCGCGCAGCAACGCGGCGAAGCGGCGCGGGTCGCGGGCGACGTCGCCGTCGACGACGACGAGCCGGCCGCCGTGGAGCAGGGCGCCCCACAGCTCCCAGACGGAGAAGTCGAACGCGTAGGAGTGGAACATCGTCCACACGTCGCCCGCGCCGAACGTGAACAGCTCCTCGGCGGCGGCGAACAGGGTGAGCACGTTACGGTGGGTGACCGCGACGCCCTTCGGCCGCCCGGTCGAGCCGGACGTGTAGATGATGTAGGCCGTGTTGTCGGGCGCGAGCCCCGTGCCGGTGACGGGCCCGCTGTCGTGGGCCGGCAGCGGCCCGTCGACGAGGACCGCCGGGACGTCGCCGCGCAGCACGGCGGCGGTGGCCGCGTCGGTGAGCAGGCACACCGGTGCGGCGTCGGCGAGGATGTATGCGATGCGGCTCGCCGGCGCGCCCGTGTCGACGGGGACGTAGCAGCCGCCGGCGCGGACGACGGCGACCAGCGCGACGACCAGGTCGAGGCCGCGGGGCAGCGCGACCGCGACCCGCGACTCGGGCCGCACCCCGCGGGCGATCAGCTCCCGGGCGAGGCGGTTGGCGCGGGCGTCGAGCTCGGCGTAGGTGAGGTGGTCGCCGCCGTGGCTGACCGCCACCGCGGCCGGGTCCACGGTGGAGCGCGGCTCGGCGAGCGTGCCGTCCACGGTGGAGCGTGGCCCCGCGAGCGAGCCGTCCACGGTGGAGCGCGGCCCCGCGAGCGTGCCGTCCACGCCTGCCCGCGCGGGTGGCGCGCCGATCGGCTGGTCGAGGCCGGTGACAAAGCCGCGCAGGATCTCTTCGACCATGGCCAGGAGCTCCGCGGCCCGGGCGGCGCCGACGAGCGCGACGTCGTACTTGACCTCCAGGGTCAGCTCGTCGCCGGGGAACGCGACCAGCGCCAGGGGGTAGTGCGGCGAGTCGGTGCCGGTGAACCCGTCGACCCGCAGCGGCGAGTCCACGCCCGCCCGGACCGCCGGGAAGTTCTCCACGACGACCATCGAGTCGAACAGCTCCCGGACGCCGGCGAGCCGGGCCAGCTCGGCGAGGCCGACGTGCTGCGCGTCGAGCACCTCGGTCTGCAGGTCCTGCAGCCGGGTCAGGACCGCGCCCATGGTCTCGCCGGGCCGCCACGACAGCGGCAGCGGCAGCGTGTTGATGAGCAGCCCGACGACCGTCTCCACGCCGGGCAGCTCGCCGCCGCGGCCGGAGACCGTCGAGCCGAACACGACCCGGTCCCGGCCGAGGAGCCGGCCGAGGAGCAGCCCCCATGCGGCGTGCACGGCGGTGCTGAGCGTGACGCCGTGCGCGCGGACCGCGGCGGACAGGGCCGCGGTGTCCTCGATGGACAGTGCGCTGTGGACGCTGTCGTGCGCGGCGACGGGGCTGCCCGACGGGTACAGCAGCGCCGGCGCGACCCCGTCGAGGGCGCGGGCCCAGACGGCGCGGGCCGCGTCCCGGTCCCGGGCGGCGACGGCCTCCACGTGGTCGCGGAACGTGGTCGCGGGCGCCGGGAGGTCCGCACCGGTCTCGTAGGCGGCGACGATGTCGCTGAACACCAGCGGGTAGGACCAGCCGTCGGCGAGGACGTGGTGCATCGTCTCGACGAGCCGGTGGTCGGTGTCGCCGAGCGAGACGAGGGCGTAGCGCAGCGCGGGCGGCCGGGCCAGGTCGAACGGCCGGGCCAGCTCCTCCGCGCAGACCAGCGCGAGGTCGCCGCCGGCGACGACCCGCCACGGCACCTCGACCGACGGCGCGACCGCCTGGACGATCCGGCCGTCGCGCAGCTCGCGGAAGCCCGCGCGCAGGGCGGCGTGCCGGCGGACGGTCGCCTCGACCGCGGCCCGCAGCCGCGCCGGGTCGACCGGGCCCGTCAGCCGGGCGACCTGCTGCACCACGTAGGTGTCGGCGCCGGGCTCGGCCATGGCCTGGTGCACGTACATGCCCTCCTGCAGCGGCAGCAGCGGCAGGACGTCCTCGAAGCCGGCGAGGTCGTCGACGTCCTCCTGCGTGAGCCGCACGAGCGGGAAGTCCGACGGGGTGTGTCCGAAGGCCTCGCAGCGGCCGAGGGCGGCGAGCGCGGCGAGCCAGCGGTCCGCGAGCCCGGCCACGTCGGCCTCGGTGAAGAGCCCCGACGGGTAGGACAGCGCCGCGGTGAACGTGGTGCCGCCGGGGCCGTCGGCGGCGAACGCGTTGACCTCCAGGGTCATCGCCGGGTTCGCCGGGTCGACGCCCTCGCGCAGCGGCCCGGTCGGCGCCCAGTCGCCGGCGGACCCGGCCGGGAACCGGCCGAGGTAGTTGAACAGGATCTGCGGCACGGGGCCGGTCAGCTCCTGCCGCAGGTGGCGCAGGACGCCGTGGCCGAGTCCCTTGCCGGGCACGGCCCGCAGCTGCTCCTTGACCGCGCGGGCGGCGCCGGCGAGGGCGGGCCCGGCGGCGAGGACGTCGTCCCAGGTGACGGCGCCGGGGTCGAGCCGCACCGGGTGGATGGCGGTGAACCACCCGACGGTGCGGGACAGGTCGACGTCGGCGTCGTAGACGTCGCCCTCCCGGCCGTGGCCTTCGAGGCTGACCAGGACCGCCGAGCCGGGCCGCGCCGGCCGCCAGGCGCCGACGGCGAGGGCGAACGCGGTGAGCAGGGCGTCGTTGACCGTGCCGTACATGGCGGCCGGCACCCGGGACAGGAAGCTGTCGGCGGCCGGCAGGGTCACGGTGACCGTCCGCACCGTCGCGCCGGTGTCGGCGGCGGGGTCGAGCGGGCGGGCGCCCAGCAGCGGGTCGGGGGTCGCGAGGACGTCCCGCCAGTGGCCGAGCTCGGCCTGGAACCGGTCGCCGCGCGCGGCGGTGAGCCGGGACCAGCCGCGGAACGACGCCGGCACCGGGTCGAGGGCCACCGGCCGGCCGGCGGCCACGTCCTGCCAGGCGCGGGCCAGGTCGGCGCCGATGATCCGCCACGACACGCCGTCGATGACGAGGTGGTGCGCGACCAGCAGCAGCTCCCGGGCCGCCGGCGACCAGACGGCCTGCAGCATGACACCGCGGTGCGGGTCGAGCCGCGCGGCGGCGGCCTCGGCGTCGAGGTCGGCGCTCTCGGTCACCGGCACGGGCGGGCCGGCCGGGGGGACGGTGATCGTCCAGTCGCGGTCGACCACGGCGCGCAGCAGGTGGTGGGTGTCGGCGAGCGCGCGCAGGACGGCGTCGAGCGCGGGCCGGGTCAGCGCGGCCGGGGTCCGGAACGTCATCGCCTGGTAGAACCCGGTCAGCGGGGTCGCCGCCGCGCGGGTTTCGGCCAGCATCGGCGTCAGCGCGACGGCTCCCACCGCGTCGTCGGCGGCGGCAGCGGCGACCTCCGTGGCGGCGGGCAGGCCGGCGACGACCGCCTGGACGGTGCGGCGGCGGAAGATGTCGCGCGGGGTGACGGGCAGGCCCTCGCGGCGGGCCCGGCCGGCGACCGCGATCGAGGAGATGCTGTCCCCGCCGGCGACGAAGAAGTCCTCGTCGACGCCGACGGCGGGCAGGCCGAGCACGTCGGCGTAGATCGCGCACAGCACGCGTTCGCGGTCGTTGCGCGGGCCCCGCACGGCACCGGCGGCGGCGCCGGGCGCGGTCGGTTCGGGCAGGGCGGCGACGTCGAGCTTGCCGTTGACGGTCAGCGGCAGGGACGGCACGACGCCGTACAGGGACGGGACCATGTAGGACGGCAGGCGCTCCGCCAGGGCCGCCCGCACGGCGCTCGCGAGGTCGGTGCCGTCGCCGGCCGGCACCAGGTAGGCGGCGAGCTTCTTGAGGCCCGGCACCGACGCGTCGGCGCGGGCCACGACGGCCGCCTGGCGGACCCGCGGCAGCGCCGCGACGGCGGCCTCGACCTCGCCGAGCTCCACCCGGTAGCCGCGGATCTTCACCTGGTCGTCGCTGCGGCCGAGGAAGTCGAGGTTCCCGTCGGGGCGCTCACGGACGAGGTCGCCGGTGCGGTACATGCGGCCACCGGCGGCGAACGGGTCGGCGACGAACCGGGCGGCGCTCAACCCGCCGGCGTTGAGGTAACCGCGGGCGAGGCCTGCGCCGGCGATGTACAGCTCGCCGATGGTGCCCGGCACGACGGGCCGCAGGAACGCGTCGAGGACGTAGCCGCGGGTGTTCCAGATGGGCCGGCCGACCGTCGGCGTCGCGCTGTCCTCGGTGCCCGCGCCGAGGGTGTTGATGGTGTACTCGGTGGGCCCGTACAGGTTGTAGCCGGTCGGGCCGTCCGTGGTGCGCAGGCGCGACCAGACGGCGTCGGAGACGGCCTCGCCGCCGAGCAGGACCAGGCGCGGCGGGTGCCCGGCCGGGTCGAGCAGCCCCTCGTCGAAGAGGTGGTGGGCGTAGGTGGGGGTCACGTTGATGACGTCGACCCGCTGAGCCTGGCAGTAGGCGACGAGCGCGACCGCGTCGCGGCGCAGCTCCTCGTCGCAGACGTGCACCTCGTGGCCCTCGACGAGCCACAGCAGCTCCTCCCACGACATGTCGAAGGAGAACGACACGGTGTGGGCGATCCGCAGCCGGTCGCGGCCGGCGGCCCGGGCCCGGGCGACCGCCGGGGCGAAGATCTCCGCGCGGTGGTTGAGCTGCATGTTGGTGAGGCCGCGGTACGGGGTGACGACCCCCTTCGGCCTGCCCGTCGAACCGGACGTGTAGATGACGTAGGCGGGCCGATCCAGGCGGTGCGGGTCGCCGGTCGCCGGCGGCGGGTCCGCCGGGAACGCGGCCGCGTCGGCGGGGCTGACGACGGCCCCGTCGTGCCGGGCCGCGACGGGGGTGCCGGGCAGCGCGACGAGCAGCGCCGGGCGGGCGTCGAGGAGGATCTCGGCGAGCCGGTCGACGGGGTGGTCGAGCTCCAGCGGCAGGTATGCCGCGCCCGCCCGCAGCACGGCGAACAGCGCGACGACCATGTCGATGCCGCGGGGCAGGGCGAGCGCGACGATCCGCTCCGGCCCGGCGCCCCGGTCGAGCAGCAGCCGCGCGGTCTGGTTCACGCGGGCGTCGAGCTGTGCGTAGGTGAGGGTCTCGCCGGCGGCGACGAGCGCGGTGTCGGCGGGGCAGGCCGCGGCCCGCTCGGCGAGCATGTCGGCGATGGTGGCGTCGACGATCGGGTGCTCGGTCGACCGCCACGCCGCCCGCAGCCCGTCCGCCTCGCCGGCCGACATCAGGTCGAGGGCGCCGACGCGGACGTCGAGCCCGCCGGCCAGGGTCGTGAGGAGCCGAATGAGCCGGTCGGCGAGGGCGGCGGCCCGGGCCCCGGTGACCACGTCGGGGCGGTATTCGAGCTTCAGCCGCAGGTGCGTGCCCGGGGTCAGCACCCAGGTGAGCGGGTAGTGGGTGGTGTCGGTGTACCCGACGCCGGCGATGCCCTGCTCGCGTTCCAGGTCGGCGAACGTGTCGTCGGCGAGGAAGTTCTGCAGCACGTACAGGGAGTCGAAGAGCTGCTCGTGGCCGGCGGCCCGCTGGATCTCGCCGAGGCCCAGGTATTCGTGCGGGCCGAGGTCGAGCCGGTCGGCCTGGGCGCGGCGGGCGAGGTCGAGCACGGTCGCGCCGGCGGCCGCGGTGACCCGCGCCGGCACGGTGTTGAGGAACAGGCCGACGACCTGGTCGATGCCGGGCAGCTCGGTCGGGCGGCCGGCGACGGTGGTGCCGAGCACGACGTCGGCGCGGCCGGTCTCGTAGCCGATGACGAGGCCGAGCGCGGCGGTGAGCAGCGAGTTGAGAGTGACGCCGCCGCGCCGGGCCTGCTCGGTGAGGCGGGCGGTGACGTCGGCGGGCAGCACGGCGTGGACCCGCTCCGACAGCATCGGCGCGCGCCCGGCGGCCTCCGGCGCGACCAGGGTCGCCTCGGTGACCCCGGCGAGGGCCTTCCGCCACGCGGCGCCGGACCCGGCGGTGTCGCGGGTGGTGAGCCAGCGCAGGTAGTCGGTGAACGACGCCGTGGGCGCCGCGGGGGTGCGGCCCGCGTAGAGGGCGAACAGGTCCCGCAGGACCAGCTCCCGGGACCAGCCGTCCCACAGCAGGAAGTGGCTGGTCAGCAGCAGCGCGTCGCGGCCGCCGGGGCGGCGGGCGACGGTGAGGCGCACCAGCGGCGGGGTCGCGAGGTCGAACGGCTCGGTCTGGTCCCGGTCGACCAGCGCGGCGAACGCGGCGTCGTCCGGGGTGTCCACAACGGACACCACGGCCGGCACCGTCTCGGCGGGCGCGATGACCTGGACGGGGGTGGGGACGCCCTCGCCGACGAACGCGGCCCGCAGCGTGGGATGCCGGCGCAGCAGCGCGCCGAACGCGGCCGTCATCGCGTCGACGTCGACGCGCCGGTCGAGCTCGAACACGTTCTGCGCGATGTAGGTGTTGGCGGTCTGGTCGAACGTCGCCTGGTAGTACACGCCGAGCTGCAGCGGCGACAGGTCCCACACCTCGGTGGCGGGCTGCGCCTGCTGCGACATCGCCTCCAGGGCGCGCCACCACCGCTCGGCGAGCCCCGCATCGTCCACCTCGGACACGTGCTGGAGCGTCGCCTCGACCCGGCCGTCGCCGGTGAGCGTGAGATCGCACTGGATGGCGTACCGGGTGCCGAGCAGCGGGTCGGCGGACGCGGCGACCGGCAGCCTGGGCCAGCCGCCCGGGGCGCCGAACCCGGAGCTGCGGCTGAGGATCCGCGGCTCGGCGGCGCGCTCCAGCCGTTCGAGGGCGCGGCCGACCCGCGGGTTGCCGTGCCGCAGCAGGCCGAAGCCGGCGCCGCCGTCGGGTGCGGCGCCGAGCGCGACGGCGGCGTGCACCAGCGCGGCCTCGGCGTCGGCGGCCGCCGCCACGCGGACGGGCACGACCGTGGCGCACACGCCGGCGGTGCGGGTGAGGTCCTCGCCGGCACCGAGCCGCACCAGGTGGCGGGCGGCGCGCTCGACCTCGACGACGAGGTCGGCGGGGTCCTGGACGGCGACGCGGAGGGCGGCGACCGCGGCGAGCTCCGGCGCGGCGGCCAGCTTCTCGGCGAGGGTCCCGTCGAAGACCCGCGTGTGCCGGCCCAGGGTGCCCGGCCCGGCGCCGTGGAAGCCGGGCGCGACGTCGGCGCCCGGGCGGAGCACGTCCTGCCAGTGCGCGAACTCGGCGACCCGGGCCGGGCGGCCCGCGTCCTCCTGCGCGGCGCGGGCGTGGGCGCGCAGCGGCGTGCCGACCGGCGCCGGCTGCGGGGTGCGCCCGTCGGCGATGGCGGCGCACGCGGCGGCGAGATCGTCCGCGACCAGGGTCAGCGTCACGTCGTCGGCGGCGAGGGGGTGCCCGGCGAGCAGCACCCGCCCGGGCGCGCCGGCACCGGCGTCGAGCCACACGACCGTGATCGGGACCGCCGGGTCGAGGGCGGCGAGCGCCCGGTCCACGGCGCCCGCCTCGAGGGGCGCGCGGCGCAGCACGGTGCGGGCCTCGACGGTGCCGGGGGCGGTCAGCTCCAGGGTGAGGAACAGGCCGGACTCCCGGGTGATCCGTAGGCGCAGCCCGTCGTGGTGGTCGAGGACGGCCTGCAGGGCCCGCTCGAGCACGGGTTCGGTGAGCCCCGGCGGCGCCTCGAACAGCGCGACCCGGGCGGGTGCGCCGTCGGGGACGTCGGTGAGCCGCTCCGCGGCGGGCAGCAGCGGCAGCGGGCCGACCGCCTCCGGGTCCACCTGCGCTGGCGTCGCGGTGCCAGCGGTCGCGGCGGACAGGTGCGCGTCGAGGGCGCCCGGGGTCCTGTGGTCGAAGATGTCGCGGGTGGTGAGCACGATCCCGTCCTGCGCGAGGCGGTTGATGACGCGGATGGCGGCGATGCTGTCGCCGCCGAGGGCGAAGAAGTCGTCGCCGGGCCCGGCCTCGGTGCCGAGCACGGCGGTGTAGCAGGCGCTGATCCGCGCCGCCCGCGGCGACCCGCCGCCCTGGGCGCCCCGCCGGCGCGGCACCACCGGCGACGGCAGCGCGGCGCGGTCGCGCTTGCCGTTGGGCAGCAGCGGGATCGCGTCCAGGACGGTGACGGTCGCGGGGACCAGATGTGCGGGCAGCTCGGCGCGCAGCGCGTCGCGGACGGCGGCCGGGTCGACGCCGGTGCCGGCGACGTACGCGGCGAGGGTGCTGCCGCGGACGGCGGCCGCCGCGTCGGTGACGCCGGGATGGCGGGTGAGGGCCGCCTCGACCTCGGCGAGCTCCACCCGGAACCCGTTGATCTTCACCTGGTCGTCGGCGCGGCCGAGGAACTCGATCCGCCCGGCGGCGTCGCGGCGGCCGAGGTCGCCGGTGCGGTACAGCCGGTCCCCCGGCGCGCCGAACGGGTCGGCGACGAACCGGCCGGCGGTGATGCCGGGCCGGCCGAGGTAGCCGCGGGCGTTCTGTACGCCACCGACGTAGATCTCGCCGGCCGCGCCGTCGGGCACCAGGGTCAGCGCCGCGTCGAGCAGGTGCACCCGCACGCCGGGGACGTCGGTGCCGAGCGGGACGGGCCGGTCCGCGGCGGTGACGACGGCGGTGAGGACGTCGCCGGCGACCTCGGACGAGCCGTACGAGTTGACGATCTCGGCGCCGGGCGACGCGGCCGTGAGGGCCCGGACGACGGACGGGGTGAGCGCCTCGCCGCTGGTGATCCAGCGGCGCAGCCCGCGGACACGGGACGGGGCGCTGTCGGCGAGGGCCGCGGCGAGGCTCGGCACGGCCAGCAGCTGCGTCGCGCCGCTGCGCTCGACGAGCCGGCCGAGGGCGGCGCCGTCGGCGGCGGTGGCGTCGTCGGCGAGGACGACGGTCGCGCCGGCGACGAGCCCGCCGAGCAGCTCGGTGGTGCCGTCGACGAAGCTCAGCGAGCTCTTCGCGATCCGCACCTGCCCGGACCGCAGGCCCCAGGCGTCCCGGGCCCAGGCGAGCCGGTTGGCCAGCGCCGCGTGGGTGCCGACCACCGCCTTCGGCACGCCGGTCGAGCCCGACGTGAACAGCACGGTGGCGGCGTCGGCACCGGTGAGCCCGCGCACCTGCAGGTGACCGGTGGCCCCGTCGACCGCCGCGCCGATCCGCAGCACCGGCAGCCCGTGCCCGCCGGATGCCGCGTCGTCGGTGAGGACGCAGACGGGTGCCGCCTCGCGGAGCATCAGCTCGATGCGGGCCGCCGGGTACGCCGGATCCACGGGCAGCACGGCCGCGCCGGCCCGCAGGACTCCCAGCACCGCGACGGGCAGGTCCACGGTGCGGCCGGCGGCGATCGCGACGAGGTCGCCGCGGCGCACCCCGGCGGCGGCGAGGGCGTGCGCGAGCCGGCCGGAGCGCCGGTCGAGCTCCGCGTAGGTCAGCTCCCGGTCCCCGCAGACGACGGCCGTGCCGCCGGGGTAGGTCAGGAGGTCCAGCACGGTCCCGTCGTGCGCGGCGGGCAGCGCGGGAGCGGCGGTGCGGCTCGCGAGCGGCGCGGCGCAGGTGCCGTCCAGGGCGGCCAGCAGCGTCTCGTACATGCCGAGCAGCCGCCGTGCCGTGGCGGTGTCGACGTGCCGCCGGTCGTGGGTGACGGTGACGGTGAACGGGTCGCCGGGGCGCACCATGAGGGTGACCGGGTAGTGCGGCGCCTCGACGACGTCGATGCCGGTGACCCGCAGGTCCCCGCCCGCGACCTCGATGTCCGGGTAGTTCTCGACGACGACGAGGGTGTCGAAGAGCTCCCCGGTGCCGAGCCGGCGCTGCAGCTCGGTCAGCGGCGCGTGCTCGTGCTCCATGGTCTCGCGCTGGTCGGCGGCGAACCGGCCGACGGCGGCGGCGAGCGGCTCGCCGGGCGCCCACCGGACCCGCGCCGGGACGGTGTTGATGAGCAGGCCGGCGATGCGTTCGATGCCGGGCACGGCCAGGCTCCGGCCGGCGACCGTCGAGCCGAACGTGACGTCGGCCCGCCCGGTGAGCCGGCCGAGCAGCACACCCCAGACGCCGCCGACCACGTTGCCGGCGGTGAGGCCGTGCGCGGTGGCGAACCCGCGCACCGACGCGGCGAGCGCGGCCGGCAGCTCGCGGGTGACACGGCCGTAGCCGTCGTGACCGTCACCGGAAGGCGGCAGCGCACCGAGGAGCCGGGTCGGCTCGGCGACGCCGCCCAGCAGGCGGTCCCAGACGGTCAGGTCGGGCGCCTGGGTGCCGAGCGCGGCGAGGAAGTCCCGGAACGGCACCGGCGGCGGGAGCGGCGCACCGGCGTACAGGGCGAGCAGGTCGTTGAACATGACCGGCACCGACCAGCCGTCGGCGACGATGTGGTGGATCGTGTGGATGAGCACGTGCCGGTCGGCGGCGAGGCGGGCCAGGGTGAACCGCATCGCGGGCGGCTCGGCGAGGTCGAACGGCCGGGACCGGTCCACCGCCGCGATCCCGTCCAGTTCACCGCCGTCCCGCGGGTCGGTGACCTCGACGGTCCGCCACGGCGCGGCGGTGCCGGCGGCGTGCACGGCGACGACGTCACCGGCGGCGGTGGGGCGGAACGCGGCGGCGAGGTTCGGGTGCCGGTCCAGGAGCCGGTCCGCGGCGGCGCGCAGCCGGTCGGCGTCGAGGGGGCCGGTGAGCTCGACCCGCTGCTGCACCACGTAGGGGTCGGCGCCGGTGGTGTACGTGGCGTGGAAGTACAGCCCGGCCTGCAACGGCGACAGCGGCAGCACGTCCCGCAGCGCGCCGGTGTCGAAGCGGTCCACATCGGACTGGTCCAGCGTGAGCAGGGGGAAGTCCGACGGCGTGGGCCCGGCGACGCGGGGGTCGGCGGCGATCGCGTCGAGCAGCCCGGCCCAGTGGCCGGCGAGCGCCTCCACGTCGGTCCGGTCGAGGACCCCGGCGGGCCAGCTGAACGTCGCGGACAGCACCGGCCCGTCGGCCGTGTCGAGGGTGACCGCGTTGAGCTCCAGGACGCGGGGCAGCGGCATCCGCGGGTCGCGGTCCTCGTCCACGGTGGCCACCTGCGTCCAGGGGCGGCCGTCGCCGGCGCCGAACCGGCCGAGGTAGTGCACGAGCACCTGCGGCGCCGCGGCGAGGTCCGCCCGGCCGGCGAGGTGGTGCAGCACGCCGTGGCTGAGGCCCTGCGACGGCACCGCACGCAGCTGGTCCTTGACGGCCTTCACCGCCGCGCCGAGGTCGGTGCCGTCGCCGGGATCGACCACGGCCGGGTAGAGGGTGGTGAACCAGCCGAAGGTCCGGGACAGGTCGAGGTCGCCGGCTGGACCCTCAAGCAGGTCCTCCTGCCGGCCGTGCCCCTCCAGCTCCAGCAGCACCGGCCCGGCCGCGCCACGGCGGCGGTGCACGGCGAGGGCGGCGGCGGTGACGAGCGCGTCGTCGACGCCGCCGTGGATCGCGGCGGGCACGGCGCCGAGCAGCCGCGCGGTGGTGGCGGTGGACAGGCTGACGGTCACCCGCTCCTCGGTGCCGACGAGGTCGCGCGCCGGGTCGAGCGGGCGGCGGCCCAGCGGCGGGTCGGCGACGGCGGCCGCGCGCTGCCAGTACGCGACGTCGGCGGCGAACCTCCCGTCGCGGGCGGCGCCGTGCAGGGCCGTGGCCCACTGTCGCAGCGACGTGGCGGCGGGCTCCAGCGCGAAGGTGCCGCCGTCCCACATGGCGCCGAGGTCCTCGGCGAGGACCCGCAGGGAGACGCCGTCGACGACGATGTGGTGCACCGCCACGAGCAGGTGCCCGGCCTGCTCGTCCCAGGTGAAGGCGGCCATGACGCCGCGGCGCGGGTCGAGCCGGGCGACGGTCTCCGCCAGCGTGCCGACCGGCGCCACCGCGGGCACGGCGGCGGGGTCGAACGGCGCGATGGTGAGGCTGCCGGCGGCGTCGACGCGGGCCCGCAGCGCGTCGTGGGCGGCGAGCAGCGCCGCCACCATCCGCTGGAGGCTCTCGACGGTGAGGCCGGGTGGGGTGTGCAGCGTGACCGCCTGGTAGAACCCGTCGAGGGCGGGCCCGTGCTCGCGCAGCCACGCGACGATCGGGGTGTCGGGGACGGCCCCGGCGCGCTCCACCGTGGACGGCGCCGCGGCGGCGGCGACGGACGTGACGGCGGCGACGCCCGCCGGGGTGCGGTGGGTGAGCAGGTCGCGGGGGCGCAGCGCGATCCCGGCGCGGCGGGCCTCGCGGACCACGCCGATGGCGACGATGCTGTCCCCGCCGAGGGCGAAGAAGTCGTCGTCGGCGGCGACGGGCACGCCGAGCACGGCGGCGAAGACGTCGCACAGTGCCCGCTCCATGGCGGTCTCCGGCGCCCGCCCGCCGCCGCTGCCCGGCAGGGCCGGCGCGGGCAGCGCGGCCCGGTCGACCTTGCCGTTGGCGTTGACCGGCAGCGCGTCCAGCGGCACGATCACGCTCGGCACCGCGTGCTCGGGCAGCCGCTCGGAGCACCAGGCGAGCAGGTCCGCGCCCGCCGAGGAGGCCGGGGCGATGACGTAGCCGACGAGGTGGGCGGCGCCGGCCGCGTTGCGCCGCACGGCGACGGCCGCGTGCCGGACCGACGGGTGCGCGGCGAGGACCGACTCGACCTCCTCCAGCTCCAGGCGCATGCCGCGGATCTTCACCTGGTTGTCGGCGCGGCCGACGAACTCCAGGGTGCCGTCCGGGGTCCAGCGGGCCAGGTCGCCGGTCCGGTAGAGGCGGCTGCCCGCGCCGAAGGGATTGGCGACGAACCGTGCCGCGGTCATGGCCGGCGCGTTGACGTACCCGCGGCCGAGCAGGAACCCGGCCGCGTACAGCTCGCCGGTCTCGCCGGGCGGCAGCGGCGCGAGCGTGTCGTCCAGGACGTAGAGCTGGGTGTGCGGGTTGGGCCGGCCGATGGAGGTGGCGATGCGTTCGGCGGCGTCGCGGTAGATGACGTGGGAGACGCCGATCGTCGCCTCGGCGGGGCCGTAGCCGTGGTACAGCGTGGTGCCGAGCTGGTTGCGGAACCGGTCGAACAGCTCCGGCGTGAGCACCTCCCCGCCGCACCAGACGTGCTTGAGGCCCGACAGGCGGCCGTGTCCCCGATCCGTCTCCAGCAGCACGTCCAGCATGGAGGAGACGAGGTACACGAACGTGACCTTCTCCGCCGCGATGAGGTCGAGCAGATACTGCGGGTCGCGTTCGCCGCCGGGCTCGGCGACGACGACGGTGCCGCCGGACACCAGCGGCAGCAGGATCTCGTTGACGGAGATGTCGAAGGCGAGTGGCGCCTTGAACAGGCTCGCGTCGCCGGGCCCGAACAGCAGGATCTCCTCGATCTGCCAGCGCAGCCGCTCGCAGATCGCCTCGTGCCGAATCATCGCGCCCTTCGGCCGTCCCGTCGAGCCGGAGGTGAAGATGACGTACGCGAGGCGGGCCGGCGCCAGGTCCAGGTCCAGGGGCTCCGGCGACTCGTCCGCGAGCGCCGGGTCCTCGAACGCTGCCGGGTCCAGGACGATGCGGGCGCCCGCGTCGGCGAGCACCTGCCGGCGCCGCTCCGCCGGCCACGACGGGTCGACGGGCACGAACGCCCCGCCGGCGACCATCGCGGCGAGGACCGCGACGACCATCTCCGCGGAGCGTGGCACGGCGATGCCGACGACCTCCTCGTCGGCGAGCCCCCGCCGGCGCAGCGACCGGGCCAGCTGGAAGACCCGGGCGCCGAGCTCGGCGTAGCTGAGCCGGGTGCCGCCCGCGACGAGGGCGAGCGCCTCCGGGGTCCGCCGGACCTGGGCGGTGAACGCCGCGGCGACGGTGCTGCGGTGGCCGGGCTCCGTCGGGTCGTTCCAGTCGTCCAGCTGCCGCAGCACGTCCACTGTGGACACGGTTGTTCCTGCCTCTATGTGATGTCGTACGGTTACGGGAAGGTGGGCGTGCGGGACTCCCACGCCGCCCACAGCTGCGCGTACCGGCCGCCGGCCAGGAGCAGCTCGTCGTGGCCGCCCTCCTCGGCGACCCGGCCGTCCTCGAGGACGACGACCCGGTCGGCGGACCTGGCCTGGGTGAGCCGATGCGCGACCACCAGCGTGGTGCGGCCGGCGGTCGCGGCGAGCGCGGAGTCCTCCAGGTCGCGGGCGCCGTAGCTGCCGGCCTCCGCGGTGGCCTCGTCGAGGATCGCCACGGCCGGGTCGGCCAGGACCAGCCGGGCGAGCGCGATCTGTTGCGCGCGGGCGGCGGTCAGCTCGTGGCCGCCCTCGCCGACGACGGTCCGTGCGCCTTCGGGCAGCGCGCGGACCCAGTCGGCGGCGCCGACCGTCGCGAGGGCCGCGTCGACCTCGGCGTCGGTCGCGCCGGGCCGGGCGAGGCGCAGGTCCTCGATCAGCTCACCGGCGAAGACGTGCGTCTCCTGGGTGATGATGGCGACCTGGGAGCGCAGCAGCTCCGGGCCCATGTGCGCGACCGGCATCCCGCCGACGCCCGCCGACCCGGCGGCCGGCTGGAGGATGCCGGCGGCGACGGCGGCGAGGGTCGACTTGCCGGCGCCGGTGGAGCCGACGAGCGCGACCCGCTGCCCGGCCTCGATGCGCAGGCTGACGCCGTGCAGGACCTCGGGGCCGCCGGGGTAGCCGAACCGGACGCCGGCCAGCTCCAGCGAACTGTCCGAAGGGGACTGTCCCTCGACGGTCGCCGGGCGCTCGTCGGGGATGGTGACGACCCCGACGAGCCTCGCCAGGCCGGCGCCGCCCGCCTGCAGCTCGTCGAACGTGTACAGCAGCATCGACACCGGGTTGAACAGCCGGTGGAACAGCACGGCCGCGGCCGCGGTCCCGCCGACGGTGACCGAACCGTCCCGCACCAGCAGGAAGCCGGTGACGACGATGACGGTGAGCCCGGCGAACTCGGCCCGGTTGATCCGGCCGACGAAGCGGGTAAAGAGGCTGAACACGTTCACCGACACGTCGCGGGCGCGGGCGGAGGCGGCGTCGATCCCCCGCAGGTGCGGGGTCTCCAGGCGGTACGCGTGCACCGTCCGAAGCCCCTGCACGCTCTCCAGCAGCAGCTGGGACCGTTCGCCGACGGCGGCGCGTTCGACGGCGTAGCCGGGGCCGGAGCGCGGCAGGTACCAGCGCAGCGCCAGGACGTACAGGGGCGCGGTGACGAGCCCGGCGAGGCCGAGCCGCCAGTCGATGCCGGCCATCGCGGCGACGCTGAGCGCCGCGAGGAGCACCGAGGACGTCATCGTCGGCAGCACGTCCGTGACAGCCTTGTTGACGGCGGCGACGTCCGGGCCGACCCGCGACATGAGCTCGCCCTTGCCGATCCGTTCGAGGCGGGTCGCGGGCAGCGTGACGGCGCGGGCCACGACGTCCTCCCGCAGCGCGGCGAGGATCCGGCCGCCGAGCCGCGCGATGAGGTAGCTCGACAGGGCGGTGGTGACGCCGGCGACGATCGCGGCGGCGACGATGACGACCGTGATGCCGACGATGTCGGAGGCGGGCGCGCCGGCGCGGACCCGGTCGACGAGCACGCCGAGGGCGTAGACGGGGGTGACGCCGGCCGCGGCGGCGAGCAGGCCGACGGCGAACGCGCCGGCCGCCTCCCCCCACCGGGCCCGCAGCTCGCCTCGCAGCCAGCGCAGCGTCTCGCGCCGGTCGGCGATCGGAAGTTGTTCAGTGCTCACGCCGTCACCTCCGCTGCGCTCCGGCGCCGGCCCGAGCAACCCTGCAATCCTGGTGAGCGGCCCGAGCCGCTCCGCTGCCCGCTCACGCCGCCACCTCCGCCGCACTCCGGCGCCGGCCCGAGCAACCCTGCAATCCTGGTGAGCGGCCCGAGCCGCTCCGCTGCCCGCTCACGCCGCCACCTCCGCCGCACTCCGGCACCGGCCCGAGCAACCCTGCAATCCTGGTGAGCGGCCCGAGCCGCTCCGCTGCCCGCTCACGCCGCCACCTCCGCCGCACTCCGGCACCGGCCCGAGCAACCCTGCAATCCTGGTGAGCGGCCCGAGCCGCTCCGCTGGCCGCTCACCGCAGCACCACCTTCCGGTAGTCGTCGTGGGTCGCGCCGAGCTCGGCGTGGCCGCCCTCGACCGACACCCTGCCGTCGGCGACGACGACGACCCGGTCGGTGACGGCGAGCATGGCGGGGCTGCTGGTGATGACGACGGTGGTGCTGCCCTGCCGGAGCGCGCGGACGGACCGCGCGATCGAGTGCTCCGTGACGGTGTCGACGGCGGTCGTCGGGTCGTGCAGCACGAGGATCGGCGGGCGGGCGAGGAGCGCGCGGGCGAGGGCGAGCCGCTGCCGCTGCCCGCCGGACAGGGTTGCGCCGCGCTCGGCGACGTGCCGCCGCATCCCGTCGGGGTGGCCGTCGACGACCTCGGCGGCGGCCGACGCCTCGAGCGCGGCCGCCAGCGCTGCCTGGTCCACCGTCTGGTCCACTGCCTGGTCCCCTGCCTGGTCCCCTGCCCCGCCGTCCTCCACCAGTGCGACATTGGCCGCGACGGTGCCGGTGAACAGGTCCGTGTGGTGCGGCTCGACGAGCATGAGCGCCCGTGCGCGGGCCGGCTCCAGGTCATGGAGGGCCACCCCGCCGAGCGTGACCGACCCTTCGAACTCGTCCGGCGGGACACCGCCGGCGAGCAGCCGCACGAGGGCCTCGCCGTCGGCGGAGCGGGGGGTCACCACGCCGACGAACTCGCCGGGGCGCACCGTCAGGTCGAGGCCTTCGAGGGTGCCGTGGCGCACCGCCGCCAGTACAAGATGCGGCTCTGCAACGGTCTTCTGCTCTGCCCCCGCCGGCAGGAGCAGCTCGGCACCCAGGACCAGGGCGCACCGGTCCGCGGAGGCGCGCGCCTCGGCGACCCAGCTCGGCACGATCGCGAGGAGCCCGATCGGCTCCAGCAGGAACTGGGCCAGGCCGATCACCATGATGAACTCGCCGACGCTGATCCGGCCGTCCAGGGCGAACCAGCCGGCGAGCACGGCGACCCCGCAGGCGAGCAGTGCGCTGCCCGCGGTGGAGAACGCCAGGTAGCGGCTCTGGGTGCCGGCGGCCCGCAGCGCGGCGCGCAGCGAGGCCTGGCTGACGTCGCGGTAGCGGCGGGCGGCGGCCCGCTCGGCGCCGAGCCCCCGCAGCGGACGGACCCCGCTGACCAGGTCGGTGGCGAGCGCGGTGGCCTTGCCGGCGAGCTCCTGCTGCTCGGTGACCCGCCGGGTGATGAGCGGGCCGGCGAACTGCATGCCGACGAGGACGACCGGCGTGCCGACCAGCACGACCAGGCCGAGCCGCCAGTCGACGGCGAGCAGCACGGCGGCGCTGACGGCGGTCGCGGTGATCGCGCCGGCGATGCGCGGCACGTAGTCCAGCAGGTAGGAGACGTTGTCGGCGTCGGTGCTGGACACCGTGAGCAGCTCGCCGGCGCGCAGGTCGGTGCGCAGCCGGCGCGGGTGCACGATCCTCGCGGCCAGTTCGCCGCGCAGCAGGTACGCCTCGTTGGCGATGGCGAGCATCAGCTGGCGGGCGCCGAAGCGGTAGCACAGGTGCAGGCCGACGAAGAGCGCGGCGAGCGCCGCCACCCACAGCAGCAGCGCCGTGCCGTCGCCGGGTGCGACGGCACGGTCGATGCCGACGCCGATGAGGACCGGCACGGTCGCCTCGGCGAGCTGGTGCAGGCTGATGAGGCCGGTGCCGGCGGTGAGGCGGGCCCGGTTGCGGGTGAGGGAGCGCCGCAGGATGCGGGATCCGGTCATCGGCGGCATCGTCAGACGGCCGCTGCGACGTCCTGCGCCATACTGTCCCGCAGGCTCTTCGGCCGCAGGTCGGTCCAGTGGCGGTCGACGTAGTCCACGCATTCCTGGCGGGAGGTCTGGCCGCTCTCGCCGAAGACGATCCGCCAGCCGGCCGGCACCGCGGCGAACGTCGGCCACAGCGAGTGCTGTTCCTCGTCGTTGACGAGCACGAAGAACGTGCCGTTCTCGTCGTCGAACGGGTTGCTGGACATGCTTGATGGTTCCCTTCTCACAAGGTCGGTTCAGAGCGTTGCGGTGGCCGCGTGCAGCGCGCCGGCGCGCGGGATGACCAGCGGCGTGCCGGTCTCCGGGTCGGGGATGATGCGGCACGGCAGGCCGAAGACGTCCTCGACGAGGTCGCCGGTCACGACCTCCCGCGGGTCGCCCTCGGCGACGACGACGCCCGCCTTCATCACCACGATGTGATCGGCGTAGCGGCAGGCGTGGTTGAGGTCGTGCAGGACCGCGACCATCGTGGTGCCCTGCTCCCGGTTGAGGCGCAGGCACAGCTCGAGCAGCTCGACCTGGTGTGCGATGTCCAGGAACGTCGTCGGCTCGTCGAGCAGCACGATCGGGGTCTGCTGGGCGAGGACCATCGCGACCCACACCCGCTGCCGCTGGCCGCCCGACAGCGTGTCGACGAGTTCCCCGGACAGTTCGGCGACGCCGGTCGCGGCCATCGCCGCGGCGACCGCGGCCTCGTCGTCGACCGACCACTGGCGCAGCAGCCGCTGGTGCGGGAACCGGCCACGGGCGACGAGCTCGGCGACGGTGATGCCGTCGGGCGCCACGGACGACTGCGGCAGCAGCCCGAGCCGGCGGGCGACCTCCTTCGCCGGGTACGCGTGGATCGCCCGGCCGTCCAGCAGGACCTGCCCCTTGGCCGGGGTGAGCAGCCGCGACAGCGCGCGCAGCAGCGTGGACTTGCCGCAGGCGTTGGGCCCGACGATCACGGTGAACCGGCCGTCCGGGACGGCGAGGTCCAGGTCCGTGCTGATCGTCCTGCGGTCGTAGCCGACGGTGATGCGGTCCGCGCGCAACCGGGTCATGCCGCCACCTCCGCTGCGCTCCGGCGTCGGCCTGCCCTGAACCTGCCACATGATGACCGGCCCGAGCCGCTCCGCTGGCCGGTCATGCCGCCACCTCCGCCGCGCTCCGGCGTCGGCCTGCCCTGAACCTGCCACATGATGACCGGCCCGAGCCGCTCCGCTGGCCGGTCATGCCGCCACCTCCGCCGCGCTCCGGCGCCGGCCGCTTCGCTGTCCGCTCATGCTCATGGTCATGCTCATCTCCTCGC
The DNA here is from genome assembly GCF_040654975.1 of Dactylosporangium sp. NPDC050588. Taxonomy (NCBI): domain Bacteria; kingdom Bacillati; phylum Actinomycetota; class Actinomycetes; order Micromonosporales; family Micromonosporaceae; genus Dactylosporangium; species Dactylosporangium sp. NPDC050588. The sequence goes on from NZ_JBFAJA010000043.1 coordinate 63,386, forward strand.
CTGGCGGGCCAGCAGCCACACGAAATACAGGCCGCCGATGGACACGGTGACCACGCCGACCGGCAGCTGGGTCGGCGCGAACACCCGCTGCGCCGCGAAGTCGCTCGCCATGAGCAGCAGCGCGCCCATGGCGGCGGACGGCACGAGGGCGATCCCGGCGGTGCGGGCGAGCCGGTGCGCCAGCTGCGGCGCGGCGAGCGCCACGAACGAGATCGGCCCGGCGACGGCGGTCGCGGCGGCGATGAGCGCGACGCCGAGCGCGAGGTAGGCGAGGCGGGTCCGCTCGACCCCGACACCGACCGCGGCGGCCGCGTCGTCGCCGAGCTCCATCACCTGCAGCCGCCGGCCGAGCGCCGCCACCCCCAGGCACAGCGCGCCGATCGCGGCGGCGGCCGGCGTGACCTGGTCCCAGCCGACGCCGTTGAGCGTGCCCTTGCCCCAGATCGTGGCGGCGACGGCGGTCTGCAGGTCCATCTTGATGATGAACCACTGGTTGACGGAGCTCAGGACGGCGCTGACCGCGATGCCGACGATGATGAGCCGGAAGCCCTGGACCCCGCGCCGCAGCGAGAGCACGTAGACCAGCGCGGCGGTCGCGATGCCGCCGGCCAGCGCGGCGGTCGCGGTCTGGGGGTAGCTCTTGCCGATGAAGACGACGCAGACCAGGACGCCGGTGTACGCGCCGGTGCTGAACCCCAGGATGTCGGGGCTGCCGAGCGGGTTGCGGGTCAGCGCCTGGAAGATGGCGCCGGAGACGCCCATCGCGGCGCCGACGAGCAGCGCGAGCAGCACCCGGGGCAACCGCCACTCGACGACGACGAGCCGCACCGCGCGGGACCCGTCGCCGGACAGGGCCTGCAGCACCTCGGCGGGCGTCGCGGTGAACTCGCCGGTGCCGAGCGCGAGGACGGCGACCGCCGCGGCGGCGAGCAGCAGCACGACGCAGGTGACGGCGACGCGGACGCCGGCGCGCACCGAGACGGTCCGCCCGATCCGCAGCGTGTACGCCGACCGTCCGAAGTCGACAGTGGATCCCACGGCACGCTCCCCGACCGGCTTCACGAGGCGCGACACGAGCGGCTTCACAGGGCGCTCGCCGAGCGGCGGCGGACGAGCCAGATGAGCACGGGCGCGCCGATGAACGCGGTCACGATGCCCGCCTGCAGCTCGCCGGGGCGCAGCACGACCCGGCCGACGATGTCGGCGGACAGCAGCAGGACCGGCCCGCCGACGAGCGTGAACGCGAAGATCCAGCGCTGGTCGGGGCCGGTGATCCAGCGGGCCACGTGCGGCACCATGAGGCCGACGAAGCCGATCGGCCCGACCGCCGCGGTCGCCGCGCCCGCGAGGAGCGTCACCGACAGCACGGCGCCGGCGCGGGTCCGGCCGAGGCCGGCGCCCAGGGAGCGGGCGAGGTCGTCGCCGAGCGCGACGGTGTTGAGGGACCGGGCGACGAGCAGCGCGAGGACGAGCCCGGCGACGACGAACGGCGCGACGGCGCCGACGACGTCCCAGCCGCGGCCGGTGAGCGCGCCGACGTCCCAGAACCGCAGGTAGTAGAAGGCGCGCGGGCGCACGAGCCGGATGCCCGAGGCGACGCCGTCGAGCACGGCGCCGAGCGCGACGCCGGCGAGCAGCAGCCGCACCGGGGTGGCCGGCCCTCGGCCGACGGCGGCGAGGGCGTAGACGAGCAGCATCGCGACGACGACACCCGCGAACGCGAACCAGACGTACGCGGTGATGCTCGACAGGCCGAGCAGCCCGATCGCGACGACGACGAAGAGGCCGGCGCCCGCGTTGATCCCCAGGACCTGCGTGTCGGCGAGCGGGTTGCGGGTGACGGCCTGGATGACGGCGCCGGAGATGCCGAGCGAGGCGCCGACGAGGATCGCCAGCACGGTCCGGGGCACCCGCAGGTCCCGCACGATCGACTGGTCGCCGGTGCCGGTGTAGTGCGCGAACGCGTCCCAGATCGTCGCCGGGGACAGGTTCTTGGTGCCGACGGCGATGCTCAGCAGGCAGACCACGGCGAGCACGCCGACGGACCCGGCGAGCCACCCCGCCCGGCGGGCGTTCGTGGCGGCCAGCCCGGCCGGCCGGTTCTTCCCGGCGGCGGCCGGCTGGAGGTCCGGCACCACGGCACGCCCGGGTGCCGGCTGCGGGCGTGCCGTGGTGGGCCCTGCGGTCAGAACCGCCGCGCCGGGCGGCTCCGGTGTGGTCGACCGGCTCACGCGTAGGAGCCCGACCCGGACAGTGCGGGCACGGAGGCGCGGCGCCGGTCGCAGACCGACTCCAGGATCTCCGCGGAGCGGATCGCGGTGTTGGACAGCAGCGACGAGCTGATGCCGTGCGTGTGCTCGGTGCCGCCCTGCAGGTAGATGCCGGCCAGCACGCTCGCGTCGGTGCGGATGCGGTAGTCGCGCTCGACGACCGCGCGCCCTTCCTCGTCGTAGTGGCACCGGCCGGCGAGCTCGCCGAGCAGCGGGAACGGGTCGGCGGGCGTGTAGCCGGTGGCGCAGACGAGGACGTCGGCGTCCAGCACGGTGCGGGCGCCGGTGAGCATCGACTCGACGGTGACCGCGACCCGGTCGCCGAGCTCCTCGGCGGCGGTGAGGCGGGAGACGTTGAGCAGGCGCAGCCGCTGCGAGCCGAGGACCTTCTCCCGGTACACCCGGCGGTAGAGCGCCTCGATGAGGTCGGTGTCCACGACGGAGTAGTTGGTGTTGGCGTGGTACCCGAGCAGCATCGACTTCACCTGGGCGGAGGCGTCGAAGTAGTCGTCGACGGCCAGGGGGTCGAAGATGCGGTTGGCGAAGGGGCTGTCGTCGGCGGGGCTGTAGCCGTAGCGGGACAGCACGCCGCAGACCTCGGCCGACGGGAAGCGCTCGTGCAGGAACGCGGTGACCTCGGCGGCGCTCTGCCCGGCGCCGACGACCACGAACCGGGACGGGTCGGCGCCGGCCAGATCGTCCACATTGGTCAGCAGGTCGCGGCTGTGCCAGACGCGCTTCGACGCCTCGATGCCCGGCGGCAGGGCGGGGCGCAGCCCGCTGGCGAGCACGACGTTGCGGGCGCGGACGGTCCGGCGGGCACCCGTCCGGTCGCGGGTCTCCACGTCATACGCGCTGATGGTGTCGTCGTCGAAGACGGGGCGGACCGCGGTGACGTCCTCGCCGTAGCGGACCATGTCGTCCACGCGGGCGGCGGCCCATTCGAGGTAGTCGTGGAACTCGACCCGCAGCGGGAACAGGCTCTTGTGGTTGACGAAGTCGATGAGCCGGCCGCGCTCCTGCAGGTAGCACAGGAAGCTGAAGGAGCTGGTCGGGTTGCGCATCGTGACGAGGTCCTTGAGGAACGAGACCTGCATCGTCGCGTCCTCGATGAGCATGCCCCGGTGCCAGCCGAACGAGGCCTGCCGCTCCAGGAACACGGCGCTCACGGGCGTGCCGCCGGCGGCGGCGCGCTCCTGCACGGCGATCGCGAGCGCCAGGTTCGATGGCCCGAAGCCCACCCCGACCAGATCGAAGACCGGTCCTTGATCCCCGCGCGGCTCTGGCATCGCAGTCCCATCGTCCATGTCGAGCCCGGCTCGACCGCTCCGCCTCCACCACCGACCGGCGTGGAGTTAGGGAAGCCTAACCTTAGTTTTCACGCTTGTCACGACCGCCCTGCGGCTACCACGTGAATGAAGGGTAGACTAACCTAACTCCCGATCGAAGGCTATGGCATCGAATGCCGTCACTCATCTGGGAGGCCCCATGCGCGTCGTCATGTTCGGATATCAGACCTGGGGGCACCGCACGCTCCAGGCGCTGCTGGCCTCCGAGCACGAGGTCGCGCTGGTCGTGACCCATCCGGTGAGCGACCACCCGTACGAGCGGATCTGGAACGACTCCGTCGCCGACCTCGCGACCGGACACGGCGTCGAGGTGATCATCCGGGACCGGCCCGACGACGCCGAGCTGCTCGACCGGCTCAAGCAGGCGGACCCTGACGTGATCGTCGCCACCAACTGGCGCACCTGGATCCCGCCGGAGATCTTCGAGCTGCCCCGCCGCGGCACCCTCAACGTGCACGACTCGCTGCTGCCCGCCTACGCCGGCTTCTCCCCGCTGATCTGGGCCCTCATCAACGGCGAGCGCGAGGTCGGCGTCACCGCGCACATGATGGACGCGGAGCTCGACGCGGGCGACATCGTCCTGCAGCGGGCGGTCCCCGTCGGCGACCGCGACACCACGACCGACCTGTTCCACAAGACCCTCGCGCTGTTCGGCCCGATCACCGTCGACGGCCTGGACCTGATCGCGTCCGGGCGCACCGACTGGACCCCGCAGGACCGCTCGAAGGCCAGCTTCTTCCACAAGCGCGCCGAGGAGGACAGCCGCATCGACTGGACCTGGCCGGCGGAGGACCTCGACCGGCTCGTGCGCGCCCAGTCCGACCCGTACCCGAACGCTTTCACGTACCACCGCGGCCGCCGCATCCAGATCGTCGCCGCGTCGGTGTCCAAGGGCGTCTACGGCGGCACCCCGGGCCGCATCTTCATCCGCGAGGGCGACGCCGTCGTCGTCGTGGCCGGCGCCGAGGCCCGCCGGGGCCGCAGCCACGGCCTGGCCGTCGAGCGGATCCGCACGGAGGACGGCACCGAGCTCGCCGCCAAGGACTACTTCACGACCATGGGCGGATACCTCACCGCCCGGCGGTGACCGCTCAGCCGCACCGCGCCGGCGGCTGCGCCGCAGTGGCCTCAGTGGCCTCAGGGGTCGCCGGCACGCCGGCGGACTCTTGCGGGGCGGACGCGGCGACGGCCTCCGGCGACACCGGCGCCGCGGACCTGCTGACCGGAGGGGTCTTCGACGGCGCCGGCGCGGCCGCGGTGGCGCCCGGGCGCTGCACGGTGCCGACCGTCAGCGTCACGCCGCTCAGCGTCGTGCGCCGGCCGGCGGTGTCGGTCACGCGGACCGTGAACGGCCCGTTCCCGGCGCCGTTCTGCGCGATCCAGTAGTTGTAGTCGGTGTGGCTCAGCGCCTTCCAGCCACCGCCGGACTGCAGCTCCACCGCCGACAGCGGGTTGCCGGTGTTGTCCAGGCGCAGCGCCAGCCAGTACCGCGACGAACCCTCCTTGACCCGGACGGTCATCGGACCGGGCACCGGCGGGCTGGTCACCCGGCTGTAGGTCACCTTGATGACCCCCGCGACCGGGTCGCCGATCTTCGCGAACGCCTGCCGGCTCAGGTCCAGGTGCCCGGCGGCGCACTCCGGGCAGCGGTCGGTGACCTTGACCCGGACCGTGCCCTTGGGCCCCTTCACGTCCAGGTAGCCGCCGCACGCCGCGCCGGCCGCGTACTCGGCGTTGCCGAGCGCCACCACGAGCGGGTTCGGCACCTGGTCGAACGAGCAGTTGCCGCCACCGTCGGCCGCGTAGAACGTCGCCTGCCCCGAGGACGCCGCGGGCGCGGCACACGCCGCGCCGGACGCCTGGGCGACGAGCGCGACGGTCGCGGTGCCGGCGACGACGGCACCGGCGGCCGCGACCACCCACGCGCTGCGGCGCGTCCACCACGGTTGCTGCGGTTCGGGGTTGTCCAGCACGATCGGCATCGTAGCCGGGCCCCGGGCCGCCGGGCCGCCGCCAAAGGAACGCTTAAGCCGCCGCACAACCTCAGCGGAGGCCGGCGAACAGGTCGTCCTCCGGCAGCGGCGCGCCGGTCGTGTCACGCACCCGCAGGAACGTCTCCACGCCCATCAGCGCGGTGAAGCGCTCCCGGCCCATCTTCAGGAAGAAGATGTTCTCGCCCTGGCTGGCGTGGGCGGCGAGCGCGTCGTACTTCTGCGACCCGTACGCCCTGGTGTCGACCCACGTCGTGATCTCCTCGTCCGGCAGGCCGATCGGCGGCCCCTGGGGTGCGGTGTCCGACGCGGGATCGGGCTCCGGGTCCGGCACGTCGAACTCGACACCGAGCTCGCGCAGCGTCCGGCCGAACTCCTCCATGCCGGAGCGGGGCACGGTCGTCCAGTACACCTTGGCGGGGCTGCCGGTCAGCTCGACCGCGGCCATCGTGATCCGGTGCGCCTGGATGTGGTCGGGGTGGCCGTAGAACCCGTTCTCGTCGTAGGTGACGATCACGTCCGGCTCGTACCGCCGGATCAGCCCGGCGAGCCGCTCGGCGGCCTCCGGCACGGGCGTGGTCCAGAACGAGCCGGCCACGTCGTTCGTCGACCAGCCCATCATCCCCGAGTCGGGGTAGCCGAGCAGCTCCAGGTGCGACACCTTCAACGCCGCGCAGGCGGCCTCGAGCTCCTCGGCGCGCATCGCGGCCACCGCGTCGGGGTCGTGCCCGGGCTCCCCCGGCTTCACCCCGCCGGGCCCGTCGCCGCAGCGCCCGTCGGTGCAGGTCACCAGCACGGTCGTGATGCCCTCCGCGGCGTACTTCGCCAGCACGCCACCGGTGCCGGTCGCCTCGTCGTCGGGGTGTGCGTGCACTGCCATCAGCGTCAAGGGTCGCTCAGCCATGCGACCCACCCTATCCACTCGCGCGCGCGGCTCAGGTCCGCGCCGGGCCCGCCGATAATGTGGCGTGCGGGGGCGTGGGTCACGACCGGCGGGCGCGGCAGCCGCGGGCCGCGCCGGCGATCCGGCGCGCCTGGAGACGCTGCACGCCACCGGCCTCCTGCACGCCGGCGGGGTGCCGTCGCTGGACCGGCTGACCCGGCTCGCGCGGCGCGCGGTCGGGGTGCCGGCCGCGCTGGTGTCGCTGGTCGACGCCGACCGCCAGGTGTTCGTGAGCGCCGCCGGCCCCACCGGCGCGCGGGACTCCCCGCTCGCCCAGGCCTCCTGCCGGACCGTGGTCGACGACGGCGCGCCGCTGGTGATCCGGGCCGCCGAGCGGCCGGACCTGGTCGCCGCCTTCGTGGGGTACCCGCTGCGCACCCCCGACGGGCAGGTGCTCGGCTGCTTCTGCGTGGCCGACCACGCGCCGCGGCAGTGGAGCGCCGAGGACCTCGACACGGTCGCCGACCTCGCCGGAGCCGCCGAGGTCGAGCTGGCGCTGCGGCTGGCCAACAGCGAGCTGCTGCTCGCCTCGACGCGGACGCAGGCGGTGCTGGACAGCGCCGCCGACGCGTTCGTGTCGCTCGACGCCGCCGGCACGGTCCTCGCGTGGAACCTCGCCGCGGAGCGCATGTTCGGCCGGTCGGCGGCGGAGACCCTGGGCGGGCCGGTCGGTGTGGTCGTCGCCGGCACGTCGCGGGACGCGTTCGCCGCGTGGCTGGCGGAGACCTCCAGGGCCGCCGGGAGCGGATCGGCCGGCACCCTCGAGGTGACCGCGGTCGACCGGGCCGGTCGCAGGTTCCCGATCGAGGTCATCGGGCAGCCGTACGTGGAGCGCGACCGACCCGTCATCCACGCGTTCGTGCACGATCTGAGCCCGCGGCAGGCCGCGCGGCGGCAGCTGGACGCCGAGCGCACGTTCCAGCGGGCGCTGCTGGACAGCCTCGACACCGCCGTCGTCGCCTGCGACGGCGAGGGCCGGATCGCCACCGTCAACCGGGCGTTCCGCGACGCGCACCCGGGCGTGGCGGTCGAGCCGACGAGCGCGCCGAACTGGGCCGGCACCTACCAGCTCTACGCCGCCGACGGCCGACGCCGGCTGCGCCCCGACCAGGTGCCGCTCGCCCGCGCGTTCGCCGGCGAGCACGTGCACGGCGAGGAGATCGTCGTCGGCGACCCCACCGGTGCGCAGCGCCGCTTCCTGTGCAACGGCCAGCCGATCGACGCCCCGGACGGCGGCCGGCTCGGCGCGGTCGTCGCGATGCACGACATCACCGACGCGCACCGGGCCGAGCGGCTGCGCGGCGCGCAGCTCGCGGTCGCGGAGGCGCTGACGACCGCGGCCGGGGCGGCGCAGGCGGCGGGCGCCGTCGTCGAGGCGGTCACCGTCGCGCTCGACTGGGCGCTCGGCGAGTACTGGCACGTCGACCCGGACGCCGGCGTCGCCGACCGGCTCGGGGTGTGGGTCTCCCCCGGCCGGGCCCGGCCCGCGTTCGTCGACGACGCACCGGCCGCCGGCCCCGGCGACGGCATGATCGGCCGCGTCTGGAGCACGGGCCGGCCGCAGTGGCTCGGGGACATCGGGCAGCTGCCGTACCCGTCGCCGCGCCGGGACGACGCCCTGGCGGCGGGCCTGCACGCCGCGATCGGGCTGCCGGTCCTCAGCAGCGGCACCGTCCTGGGCGTGCTGGTCTTCGCCACCGAACGGCTCGTCCCGCCCGACCCGGACGTCCTGGCGATGCTCGACGGCGTCTGCGCCCACATCGCCCGGCACATCGAGCGGCTGCGCGCCGACGACCTCAGCACCGCCCTCGCCGCCGCGCGCCGCGACTTCGACCGGGTCGTCGCGAACGTGAACGACTTCGTGTGGACGGTCGAGGTGCTCACCGACCGGTCCGTCCGCTCCGTCTACGCGAGCCCCGACGGCGGCGGCGTCTTCGGCTCGCCGGTGCCCGCCGGCACCGACCTCGCGATGGTGCTCGCCGACCGGGTCCACCCGGAGGACCACGTCCTGTACGGCGGGTTCCACGCCTCGCTCGCCGCCGACCAGCCGGCGGAGATGGAGGTGCGGGTCACCGGCTTCGACGGCGTCACCCGCTGGGTCTGGACCCGCGCGGTCCCGCGGCGGGAGGGCGGGCGGCTGTTCCTGGACGGGATGAGCACCAACGTCACCGAGCGCCGGATCCTCGCCGAGCACCGGGAGGAGCTGCTCGCCGAGCAGCGGCAGCAGGTGCGGCGGCTGCGCGAGCTCGACCGGATGAAGGACGACCTCGTCGCGCTCGTCTCCCACGAGCTACGCAACCCGATCGGCACGATCCTCGGGTACGCGGAGATCATCGGCGACGAGCCCGGCGTCAGCGACGACGTGCGCCACTACGGCGAGGTCATCCGCCGGCACAGCAGCCACATGCAGCAGCTCGTCGACGACCTGCTGGACCTGGCCCGCCTCGGCAGCGCGAGCCTCGCCGTCGACCCGCGGCCGGTGCCGCTGACCCGCTTCCTGCGCGAGGCGGTCGAGGACCACCGGCCGGCGGCGGACGCGAAGGGCGTCGCGCTGCGCCTGGACGCCGCCGCGGACCTCACCGTGCGGGCCGACCCGGCGCGGCTGCGGCAGGTGCTGGACAACCTGCTGTCCAACGCGGTCAAGTACACCCCGGGCGGCGGCACCGTCACGGTCGCCGCCACCGCCGCCGGCGCTGAGGGCCCTACATCGGTCAGCGTCACCGACACCGGCATCGGGATCCCCGCCGAGCAGTACCAGCAGCTCTTCACCCGCTTCTTCCGCGCCTCGACGGCCCTCGCCCACGGCATCAAGGGCACCGGCCTGGGCCTCGCCGTCACCAAGGCGATCGTCGACGCCCATCACGGCACGATCGCCGCCAGCCCGGCCGACCCCACCGGCACGACCTTCACGTTCACCCTGCCCTGGGCCCTGCCCTGAGCCCTGCAGTGAGCCCTGCCCTGAGCCCGCCTGAAGGTGTACTGCCGACGAACAGCAGGTGTACGCAAGGGGAACGATGTTTACCCCGCAGGCGTCGTCCTAACCATAGGATCATGAACGAATCCACTGGTCACGGGGCCGGAATCGGAGGTGGGCGACATGGCGAAGAAGTCGAAGAAGTCGAAGAAGGACAAGAAGAACAAGAAGAAGAAGTAGGCCGGTCGGGCCGCCGTCTCCCAGCGGTACGGCGGCCACCACCCCGACGTCGAGGGTCAGGAACCATGCACTACGACATGCTCGCGCTCCTGGACGCCCACCTGGCCCAGCTGAGCGCCGCCCGCAACCAGCTCGCGGCCACCCGCAGGGTCGCCCCCGGCGAGCGCCGCACCGCCGCCCTGTCCACCATCGACATCAGCGAGCAGTACGCCCTGCAGGCCCGCGGCCTGCTGGCCGACCTCGACACCGACGTGTGCCGGACCCTGGTCACACAGTGATGACGACCTTCGCCCGGGCGTGGTCCATCTCCAGGTAGCGGACGGCCTCGGCCGCCTCCCCGAGCGGGAAGGTGCGGTCGATGACCGGTATGACCGCGCCCGACTCGATCAGCTCGCGCAGCGTCGCGAGGTTCTCCCGGCCCGGCACCGCGGTGAGCACGCGCACCCGGTGCCGGACGAACCGCGACACCACCCGCCCCCTGGTGATCAGGCCGACCGGCCCGAACAGGCTGCCACCCTCGGACACCCCGCCGCCGGACAGCACCAGCGTCCCCGTGGGCGTGAGGACCCGCCGGAACTCCGCCAGGGAACGGTTGCCCACGAGGTCGAAGACGACGTCGTACGGGCCGCCCTCCCGGACGAAGTCGGCGACGGTGTAGTCGATGACACGGTCGGCGCCGAGCGACCGGACGAGGTCGACGTTCCTGGTGCTGCACACGCCGGTGACGTGCGCGCCGAAGGCCTTGGCCAGCTGCACCGCGAACGTGCCGACCCCGCCTGACGCGCCGTTGACGAGCACCCGCTGCCCGGGCCGCACGCCCGCCTCGTCGCGCAGCCCCATGAGGGCGGTGTTGCCGGCGAGGGGCACCGCGGCGGCCTGCTCGAACGTCACGTTCGCCGGCTTGCGGTCCACCGCGCCGGCGGCCGGGACCCGCACGTACTCCGCGAACGCCGCGTCGACCTCGCCGTAGACCTCGTCGCCGGGCCGGAAGCGGGTCACCCCCGCGCCGACCGCCTCGACCCGGCCGGCGAAGTCGGTGCCACGCACCCGCACCTTCGGTGCGCCGAGCCCGAACGCCATGCGGGCCACGTACGGGTCGCCGCGCATCACGTGCCAGTCGCGGGCGTTGACCGACGCGGCCTGGACGCGCACGAGCACCTCGCCGTCGCCGGCCGCCGGCGGCTCGATCTCGCCGACCCGCAGCACGTCGGACGCCCCGTAGCGGTCCTGGACGATCGCCTTCATCGCAAGCTCCTCCATGTCGCCGTGTTCAGGTGTACGGCGTACACCTGCTGCACCGAAGGTAGGGTGTACGGCGTACACCAGTCAAGAGGCGATATCGTCGACGGCTGCGGAAGGGACGGGTGATCGGGTTGACGCGACAGGTCTCAGCGACGGCTCGTGCGCCGCTGACCAGGGACCGGGTGCTGCGCGCCGCGGTCGCCCTCGCCGATGAGACCGGCATCGACGCGCTCAGCATGCGCAAGCTCGCCCAGGTGCTCGGCGTCGTGCCGATGGCGCTCTACAAGCACGTCGCCAACAAGGAGGAGCTCCTCGACGGCATGCTCGACGTGGTCGTCGGCGAGATCGACCCGCCGGCCGCGGCCGCCGGGGACTGGCGCGACGCCGTCCGGCAGCGGATCCTGTCCGCCCGCCGGGCCCTGCTGCGCCACCCGTGGGCGTCGCGCGTGCTGGAGTCCCGCACCGCCCCCACCCCGGTGGTCATGCAGTACATGGACTCGATGATCGGCATGTTCCGCACCGGCGGGCTGTCCGTGGACCTCACCCACCACGTGATGCACGCGATGGGCAGCCGCATCCTGGGCTTCTCGCAGGAGCTGTTCGCCACGCCCCCGTCCGAGGTGGCGCCGCCCGACCCCGAGACCGCCCGGCAGATGGCGGCCCGGTTCCCGTACATCAGCGAAATCACGACCAGGATAGCCCATGACGACGCGTCGGTGGTCGGCAGCGGCTGCGACGACCAGTTCGAGTTCGAGTTCTCGCTCGACCTGCTCCTGGACGGCTTCGAGCAGCTCCGCCGGCGCGGCTGGACCTCCCGCCCTTGACCCCTGCACCGACAATCGGGCTCATGCCTGAGTTCGGCAGTGACGTCGTGCAGTCCCTGATCGCGGCGGGCCGTCCCTGGCCCATGTCCGGCGGACCGGTCGACGCGGGCGCGCTCCTGTGGGCCGCCGAGGGGGGCGCCGGGGAGTCGGCAGCCACGCACCAGGCGCTGCGGCGGCTACGGAAGATACCCGGCTGGGGCGGGCCGCCACCCGAGTCCGTGGACGACCCGTTGGTGCGGGACTTCGACGCCGCCGACCCCGTGACGCTGCTGCTGCGGGAGGCGGACCACCTCGCCGGCGCACAGCGCGTGACAAGGAGCGAGCGGCCGCCGGCGCAATGGCGGGAGTCGGCGGTGTCGGGACTGCGCGCGGCCCTCGACGAGGCGCGGGAGGCCGGTGTCGCGCACGTCGGCCGGGTGCACGTGCTGGCGGGCGTGTTGCGGTCCCCCGGCGCGGCGACGCACGGCCTGCCCGCGGACCCGGCCGACCGCGCCGAGCTGGCCGCCGTGATCCGGGCCGACCCGTGCTGGCGCGAGCCCGGGCGCCCGAACCGGCCGGCCGTGGCCATGCTCGAAGGACACCGTGAGCTGGCCGACCGCGCCGGCTTCGCGGGCTGGCGGGACCGCCGGTTCCGGCTTGAGCACCGGCAGCGCGACCGCTACGGCACGGGGACGGCCAGCATTCTGCTGTGGGAGGCGATGCGTCAGGCGGCCCGCCTCGGCGACGGCCCCGTCACCTCCGCGCATCTGCTGCTCGGCGCCGCCGGCATGGCCGCGCAGCTCCGGGCCGCGGACCTGCACCTCAGGCCGGCCGTCCAGCCGTTCAACGCCGCCCTCGACGTCCTCGCCACCCACGGCGTGACCCTCGACCGCGCCGTCGCGGCGATGCCGGACGCGCGGGTGGCCGACTTGGCCGTCGTGCCGCACGGGCGGGCGCAGCTCGTCATCCGGTTCCCCGGGCCGGGCTGGACCGCGGAGGCCGTCGACGCCGTCGACCGGGCCGTCGCCCTGGCCCGCGACGCCGGGCACGACGAGACCGGGTCGTCGCACCTGACGGTCGCGGCCCTCGACGCGGACGGGACCGCGGCGCGGCTGGTGCGGGCGCTCGGCGCCGACCCCGGCGACGTCCGCGACGACGTGGCGCGGACGCTGCCGTAGCCGCGTATGTGACACCGCGCCCTCGCCGGGGAGACGCGCCGATCGGTTCCCGGCGAAGGCGCGGTGGCTCTAGCCCTTGACCGAGCCCGTGAGGCCGCCGACGATGTGCCGTTCGGCGAACACGAAGAAGCCGATCGCGGGGATCATCGACGCCGCGGTGTAGGCGAGGATGCGGGCGGTGTCCTGGGAGTACTGCGACTGGAACGCGGCGACGCCGAGGGGCAGCGTGAAGTTGCCCGGGTCGCTGAGCACCAGCAGCGGCAGCAGGTAGGCGTTCCAGCTGGTGACGAACGCGAGGATCGCCACCGTCGTCAGCGCGGGCCGGCTCAGCGGGATCAGGATCCGCCAGAAGAAGCCGAGCCGCCCCGCACCGTCCATCGCCGCCGCGTCCTCCAGCTCGCCGGGGATCGCGGCCATGAACGGGCGCAGGATGACGATGGTGATCGGCAGCGCGAACGCGGCCTGCGGCAGCGCCACCCCGAGCGGGTTCTCCAGCAGGTCCAGCTCCCGCAGCAGCAGGTACAGCGGCAGCGCCGCCGCCGTGAGCGGGAACAGCAGACCCAGCGTGAAGAGCGTGTAGAGCGACTCGCGGCCGGCGAACGTGTAGCGGGACAGCGCGAACGCCGCCATCGCCCCGACGGCCACCGCGAGCAGCGTGGTGATCACGGAGATCAGCGCGCTGTTGTACATGGCCTGCCAGAACACGTCGGAGGTCAGCACCTCGCCGTAGTTGCTGAAGTTCCAGGGGTCGGGCCAGCCGGACGGGTTGTTGTTGATCTGCGCGTTGGTGCGGAAGCCGCCGATGATGGTGAACAGCAGCGGCACGACGGTCACACCGACGACCAGCACCACGATCAGGTAGGTGAGGGGTGTCCCCACGGACGACCGCTTGTTCATCACCGCACCCCCCGCGTCAGTGCGCCCTGGATGTCGCGGCGCAGTGCGAAGCGCTGGTACAGCAGCGCGAAGATGAAGCACACCACGAAGAGCACGACGGCGACGGCGCTGCCGAACCCGAACTCGTAGCGGGTGAAGCCGTGGTCGAGCAGGTAGGTGGCCATGGTCGCCGAGGCGCTTGCGGGGCCGCCCAGCGTCATGATCCAGACCAGGTCGAACAGCTGCAGCGACCCGATGACGGACAGGAAGATCCAGATCCGGATGGTGGGGCCGAGCAGCGGCAGCACGATGTGGCGGGTGGTCTCCCACGCGGACGCGCCGTCGGTCGAGGCGGCCTCGCGTAGCTCGGCGGGGATGCTCTGCAGCCCGGCGAGCAGCAGGATGACGCCGAAGCCGATGTACTTCCAGGTGATGACCACGAAGAGCGTGTAGAGCACCAGGTCGCCGTTGGCGAGCCATTCCTGGACCAGGCCGCCCAGCCCCGCGGATTTCAGCAGCTGGTCGACGAAGCCGCCGGGCTGCAGCATGAGCAGCCACACGACCGCGGTGATGGCCTCGGACAGCACGTACGGCGCGAAGACCACCAGCCGCAGCACCGTCCGTCCGCGGATCTTGCGGTTGAGCAGCAGCGCCAGCCCGATCGACAGGGGCAGTTGGATGACCACCGACAACCCGGCGATGATCAGGTTGTGCCAGAGGGCGGTCCGGAAGACCTCGTCCTCCAGGACCCGCTTGTAGTTCTCCAGTCCGTATGGGGTGCGCGGGCTGAAGCCGGTCCATTTGTAGAAGCTGTAGTAGACGGCGACCGCAATCGGCAGCAGCACGAACCCGACGAACAGCACCAGCGCCGGGGTCAGCAGCAGCGCAAGCTCGAGGCGGGTCCCGAGACGCCCCGGCCGGCCTTCCGTTGCGGTGTCGTGACTGCGGAGACGGTCACTTGTTCGCGACCGCCTTGTTGAAGGCGTCGACGATGCCCTGCGGGGAGCCCTTGCCGGCGAAGAAGTCGGCGACGGCGTCGTTGAGGGCCTGCCCGACGCTGGTGGGCAGTGCCTGGTCGAAGTACGTCTGGATGTACGGGGCCTTGTTCAGGTACTCCTGCACGGTCTTGAGCGTGGGGTCCTGGATGGCCGAGATCGCCCCCGGGTTCGCCGGGAGACTGATCGTGTTGCTCTGCACCAGCTTCGTCTGGACGGGCACGCTGGCGAGGTACTTGAGGAAGTCGGCGCACGCGGGGCCGGCCTTGACGGCGCACGAGTAGCCGTCACCGCCGCCGAGCGCGGTGCCCGGGGTGCCCTTGCCGCCGGAGACCGTCGGGAAGGCGAACCAGCCGAGCTTCTTGGCGTACTCCTTGTCCTCGGTCAGCGGGATCATCGTGGGCAGCTCCCAGTCGCCCTGCAGCTCCATCGCGGCCTTGCCGTTGGCGACCAGGCCGGCCGAGCTGCCGGCGCCCTGCTGGGCGGGGGTGCCGAGGAACGCGTCCTGGAAGGGCTTGGTGTCCAGGAACGCCTTGAGGTCCTCGCCGGCCTTGACCCAGCACGGGTCGTCCATCTTCAGGTTCTTCACGGTGTTCTTCACCGTGTCCAGGGAGCACTCCCGGATCGCGAAGTAGGACCACCAGAACGCGTCGGGCCACTTGTCCTTGCCGCCGAGGGCGATCGGGGCGATGCCCTTCGCCTTCAGCTTGACGACGGCGGCGTTGAGCTCTTCCATCGTGGTCGGCGGCGCGGTGATGCCGGCCTGCTGGAACAGGTCCGTGCGGTACCAGAAGCCGACGACGTGCAGGCCGAACGGCACGCCGTACTGCTTGCCCTCGACCGCCCAGCCGGTCGCGCCGGCGCCGAGCTCCTTGATCCAGCTCGACGTCGCGTCGGTGATGTCCATGATCTTGCCGGACTGCACCTGGGTGGCCAGCGCGCCGCCACCCCACTGCTGGAAGATGCTCGGCGGGTTCGGCGACTGCAACGCCACCGAGATCTTGGTCTTCAATGCCTCGTTCTGTGCCGGTTCGACCTTGAACGACACGTTCGGGTGATCTGCGTGGTACTGGTCCGCGATCGACTGCCACACGCCCTTGCCGGGGTCCTGGGCAC
The DNA here is from genome assembly GCF_040654975.1 of Dactylosporangium sp. NPDC050588. Taxonomy (NCBI): domain Bacteria; kingdom Bacillati; phylum Actinomycetota; class Actinomycetes; order Micromonosporales; family Micromonosporaceae; genus Dactylosporangium; species Dactylosporangium sp. NPDC050588. The sequence continues at coordinate 79,303 of NZ_JBFAJA010000043.1, forward strand.
CGTTGTGCCACCAGGTCAAGGTCGTGGCGGCATTCGGGTCACTGCTCGATCCGGGTTCATCGTCGCCGCATGCGGTCAGGGAGGGCACGGCCATCGCGAACGCGACGGCGATCGTGGCCAGCCTCCGTGGGGTGCTCAGGCGGACGTTCAAAGTGATCATCTCCTGACGGGGGCGAGCCGAGCCGAAGGGCTCGGCCCTCGATGACCGCAGAGTCTCCGCCTTGAAAACCAGACTTGTCAATCGTTGTTGATATCGTTATCGGAAGTTACGCTGCCGTCGTGAAGCCCAGTTCTCGAATCACGATCCGGGACGTCGCCGCCACGGCCGGCGTCTCGGTGGCGACGGTGTCCAAGGTCCTCAACGCCCGCTACGGGGTGTCGGCCGCGACCAGCGCACACGTCCAATCCGTCATCCGCGAGCTGGGCTACGAGGCGAGCCTCGTGGCGCAGAGCCTGCGCAACCACAAGACCAACGTGATCGGCATCCTCGTCGCCGACCTGGAGCCGTTCAGCACCGAGCTGCTCAAGGGCGCCGCGAAGGCGATCAAGGGCACCGGCTACGAGCTGGTCGTCTACTCCGCCGGCGGGCGCACCGGCGACCAGGCGGGCTGGGAGCAGCGCTACCTGTCCCGGCTGTCCGGCACCCTCATCGACGGCGCGGTCCTGGTCACCCCGACCGTGGTCGACGTCGACTACGGCACCGCGGTCGTGGCCGTCGACCCGCACGCGGGCCCGACCGGGCTGCCGACCGTCGACTCCGACAACCTCAACGGCGGCCGGCTCGCCGCCGAGCACCTGCTCGGGCACGGCCACCGCCGCATCGCGATGATCACCGGCCGCCCCGACCTGGAGTCGTCCAGGCTGCGCGAGCAGGGCTTCCGCGACGCGATGCGCGACGCCGGCGTGCCCGTCGACCCGGACCTGATCGAGGTCGGCGACTACGACCCGGACTCGTCCGCGGCGGCGGCCCGGCTGCTGCTCGGCCGCCCCGACCGGCCCACCGCCATCTTCGGCGCCAACGACGTCTCCGCGATCGCCGCGGTCGAGGTCGCCGCGTCGATGGGGCTACGGGTCCCCGGCGACCTGTCGGTGGTCGGCTTCGACAACGTCCCCGAGGCCGCCCTGGCCAGCCCGGCCCTCACCACCGTCGACCAGCCGATCCACGCCATGGGCCACCACGCGATCGAGCTGCTGATCAAGCTCATCCACGGCGAGGAGGTCGACGCGACCCACCTCAGGCTCCCGACCCGCCTCGTCGTGCGGCAGTCGACCCGCGCCCTCTGAAACTTTCAGCGTCGCGCAACGCCGCGCGTCACCCTGCCCCGAACGACATTGGAGTCACGAGCGTGACACTCGACAGCGGCGTCTCGTCGCCAACCACAGGCGGAACCTGGCGGGACACCACGGCGCCCGCGTCCGCACGCGTGGCCGACCTGATGACCCGGATGACCTTGCGCGAGAAGGTGGCGCAGATGTACGGCGCCTGGCTCGACGTCGACGACACCGCCGGGGAGGTCGCCCCGCACCAGCACGAGCAGACCCCCGACCCGATCGAGTGGGCCGACCTCATCCCGCACGGGCTGGGCCAGATCACCCGCGCCTACGGCACGACCCCGATCGCGCCCGCGGACGGCGCCCAGCGGGTCGCGCACCTGCAGCGCGAGATCGTCGCGGCCGGCCGCTTCGGCATCCCCGCGATCGTGCACGAGGAGTGCCTGACCGGCCTCGCCGCCTGGCAGGCGACCATCTACCCGGCGCCGCTGTCGTGGGGCGCGAGCTTCGACCCCGCGCTCGTCGAGGCGATGGCCGCCCGGATCGGCCGCACCATGCACCGCCTCGGCATCCAGCAGGGCCTCGCCCCCGTCCTGGACGTCGTGCGCGACCTGCGCTGGGGCCGGGTCGAGGAGACCATCGGCGAGGACCCGCACCTCGTCGGGCTGATCGGCGCCGCGTACGTGCGCGGCCTGGAGTCCGCCGGGGTCGTCGCGACCCTCAAGCACTTCGCCGGCTACTCCGCGTCCCGCGCCGGGCGCAACCTCGCGCCGGTGTCCGTCGGGCCGCGGGAGCTCGCCGACGTGCTGCTGCCACCGTTCGAGATGGCGCTGCGCGCCGGCGCCCGCTCGGTCATGAACAGCTACACCGACGTCGACGGCGTCCCCGTCGCCGCCGACGAGGCCCTGCTCACCGACCTGCTCCGCGGCCGGCTCCGCTTCGACGGCACCGTCGTGTCCGACTACTTCTCCGTCGCGTTCCTGCAGACGCTGCACGGCGTCGCCGGGTCCCGCGCCGACGCCGCCGCGCTCGCGCTGCGCGCCGGGATCGACGTCGAGCTGCCCGGCGCCAACTGCTTCGGCGCGCCGCTGCTGGACGCCGTCGAGGCCGGCGACGTCGACGAGGCCCTCATCGACCGCGCCGTCACCCGCATCCTGCTGCAGAAGTGCGCGCTCGGCCTGCTCGACCCCTCGTGGGACCCGTCGCCGCCGGCCCTGGCCGACTCCACGGTGGACATCGACGGCCCCGAGGACCGGGACCTGGCCAGGCGCCTCGCCGAGCGCTCGATCGTCCTGCTGCGCAACGAACCCGTCGGCGGCACGCCGGCGCTGCCGCTGCGCCCCGGCACCCGGCTCGCCGTCGTCGGGCCCGGCGCCGCCTCCTCAGGCGCGATGCTCGGCTGCTACTCGTTCCCCCGCCACGTCCTCGCCCACCACCCCGACGTCCCCGCCGGGGTGGTCATCCCGTCGGTCCTCGACGCGCTGCGCGCGGACCACGACGTCACCTACGCGATCGGCTGCCCGGTGACCGGCGGCGACGACGAGCAGATCGCCGCCGCGGCCACGGCCGCCGCGGCCGCCGACGTCTGCGTCGCGGTCCTCGGCGACCTGTCCGGGTTGTTCGGCGGCGGCACCTCCGGCGAGGGCTGCGACGCGAGCGACCTGCGGCTGCCCGGCCGGCAGGAGGAGCTGCTCGAGGCGCTCCTCGCCACCGGCACCCCGGTCGTGCTCGTGCTGCTGGTCGGCCGGCCCTACGAGCTGTCCCGGCAGGTCGACCGGCTCGCCGCCGCGGTGTGCGGGTTCTTCCCCGGCGAGGAGGGCGCCGCCGCGATCGCCGGTGTCCTCAGTGGACGGATCGACCCGTCGGGGCGGCTGCCGGTCAGCTTCCCGGGCGCCGGCGGCAGCCAGCCGTCGACGTACCTCGCCGCGCCGCTCGCCCGGCGCAGCGGCGTCAGCAGCGTCGACCCGACGGCGCTGTTCCCGTTCGGCCACGGCCTGTCGTACACGGCGGCCTCCTGGGGCGAGGTCACCTCGGCGCCGGCCGGGGGCTGGCCGACCGACGGCACCGTCGAGTTGTCGGTGCCGGTGGGCAACGACGGCGACCGCGACACGAGCACCGTCGTCCAGGTGTACCTGCACGACCCGGTCGCCGAGGTCGCCCGCCCGGAGCGGCAGCTGATCGCGACGGCCCGGGTCGACCTGGCCCCCGGCGAGCGCCGCACGGTCGTCTTCGGCCTGCACGCGGACCTGCTGTCCTACACGGGCCGCGACGGCCGGCGCCTGGTCGAGCCGGGCGACGTGGAGCTGCGGGTCGCCCGCTCCAGCGAGGACGTCCACGCCGCCGTGCGCATCCCCGTCGTCGGCCCGCGCCGGACCGTCGGCACCGACCGCCACCTGCAGCCGTCCGTCACGATCGCCTGACGCCCGCACGTCGAAGGGCGGGACCCGGCTCGCGGGTCCCGCCCTTCTTCATCCGGCTAAACGGACGCGCAGGCGGTGCCGTTCAACGTGAACGCGGACGGCTTGCCGGTGTTGCCGGTGTGGTTGGCCTGGAAGCCGAACGACGCCGACCCGCCCGGCGGGATCGCCGCGTTGTAGGTGACGTTCCGCGCCGTCACCGCGCCGGAGGCCGGTGTGACGGTCGCGTTCCAGGCCGACGTGACAGCCTGGCCCGCCGGCAGGGTGAACCCGAGGGTCCAACCGTTGACGGCGGTGCTGCCCGCGTTGGTGACGGTGACGGCCGCGGTGAGCCCCGTGTTCCAGGAGTTCACGGTGTACGAGACGCGGCAGCCTCCGGCCGGCGGGTTCGACGGCTGACCCGACGGCGACGACGACGGGCTCGACGGCGGGGTGCTCGACGGCGGCGGGTTGGTGCCGTTGAGCCCGAAGAACGCGATGACCATCGCCGCCTGGCCGGCGAGCGGCACGTTGTGCCCGACGCCGGCGAGGCTGATCGCCTCGACCGGGGCCATGGTGCCGGCGTTGCCGTAGCGGGTGCGGGTCCAGCCGGACTGCGGCTGGTCGGTGAGCACCGGCGTCGGGCTCACCCCGAGCACGTTGGTCCACTGCTCGATCTCCTCCCCGAAGTTCGGGTAGGCGAGCGTCGTGTCGTTGGTGCCGTGGAAGACCTGCATCCGCGGCCGCGGCCCGGTGTACCCGGGGTAGGCGGCCCGGACCAGATCACCCCACTGCTGCGCGGTCTTGTTCAGCTGGCCGCTGGAACAGGTGCTGTTCCACGACGAGCCGTCCGTGGTGGCGAAGCACCCGAACGGCACACCCGCGAACGCGGCGCCCGCCTTGAACACGTCGGGGTAGTCGCCGAGCAGCACGTTGGTCATCATCGCGCCGGACGACGCGCCCGTCACGAACACCCGGTCCGGGTCGCCGTTGTTGTGCTGCAGCACGTACGTGACCATCGACATGATGCCGACCGGGTCGCTGCCGCCGCCCCGCCGCAGCGCCTGCGGCGACGACACGTCGAAGCAGTTGCCGCTGCGGGTCGCCGACGGGTACACGACGATGAACCCGTACCGGTCGGCCAGCGAGGCGAACTCGGTGCCGGAGTAGAACGCCGGACCCGACCCCGTGCAGTAGTGCACCGCCACCAGCACCGCCGGGCGGGCGGCGACGGTGTTCGGCACGTACAGGTGCATCCGCAGGTTCGTGGGGTTGGTGCCGAAGTTCGTCACCTCGGTGAGGGTGGCGGCCGACGCCGGCACCGCGAACCACGCGATGCCGGCGACGGCGAGGACCACAGCGGCCGCGGCCGCTCTGATCAGACGCATTGCCGGGCCTCCTCAGCTCGCGGCGCAGGTCGGGCTGAGCGTGCCCGCGGTGCCGGTGGCCTGCAGCCCGAACTCCGTGTACTGCCCGGCGGCAAGGCTGCCGTTGTAGGACACGTTGCTCCACGTGTTGCCGGACCTGGTGGTGCTCCAGGAGTTCGTGACGGTGGCCCCGCTCGGCAGCGCCATCGTGACGGCCCAGGCGTTGGTGCCGTTCGCGCCGGCGGTGACCCGGACGGTCGCGACGAACCCGCCCTGCCACTGGTTGACCGACACCGTCGCCGTGCAGCCGCCCGACGGGATCGGCGGCTGGCTGCTGCTGCTGCTCACCGGCGGCGTGCTGGGCGGCGTGCTCGTCGGGTTGCCGCCGCCGAGCGCGGCGAGCGTCGCGGTGTAGGCGGCCTTCTTGTTGCCGTTGCCGTCGAAGAGCAGCGGCGTGCCCGACGCCCGCCACGAGTCGCTGTCCCGGATGCCCCACACGGTGATGCCCGTGCACCGGCTCACGTTGAGGCACGCCTGCGTGACCTTGCGGAAGTTCTCGGCCTGGGTGCTGCCGGACCCCTCGATGTCCAGCTCGGTGATCTGCACGTCGACGCCGAGCGCCGCGAAGCGCTGCAGGTTCGCCTGGTAGTCCGACGGCACCGGGCTCGCGCTGTTGAAGTGCGACTGGAAGCCGACGCAGTCGATCGGCACGCCGCGGGACTTGAAGTCCTGCACCATCGCGTAGACGGCGTTGGACTTCGCGTTCTGCCCGTCGGTGTTGTAGTCGTTGTAGCAGAGCTTCGCGCCCGGGTCGGCGGCCCGCGCGGTGCGGAACGCGACCTCGATCCAGTCGTTGCCGGTGCGCTGCAGGTTCGAGTCGCGCCGCCCGCCGCCACCCCCGTCGGCGAACGCCTCGTTCACCACGTCCCACGCGTAGATCTTGCCCTTGTAGTGGGTGGCGACCTGCGTGACGTGGTTGACCATCGCGTTGCGCAGCGCGGTGCCCGACAGGTTCTGCGCCCAGCCCGGCTGCTGCTGGTGCCACGCCAGCGCGTGCCCGCGCACCCGCTGGTTGTGCGCCTGGGCGTGCGACACGATCTGGTCCGCGGAGCCGTAGGAGAACGAGCCCTGGGACGGCTCGGTCGCGTCCCACTTCATCTCGTTCTCCGGCGTCACCATGTTGAACTCGCGATCCAGGATGCCGGAGTACACGGAGTCGCTGAGCTTGTAGGCGGCGACGGCAGTACCGAAGTAGCGGCCCTGCTCGGCGGCGGCGGCACCGAGCGTGGACGCGGCGGCGTCGGCGGTCGCCGCGATGCCCAGCGTCACGACGACGGCCACGGCGCCCGCCCCGGCGACGCCCAGCTTGCGTTTCAGGTCCATTCGAGAAGCCCTTCGTTTCGAAACATTGTCTGGCGGTGACCCGATCAGCATCACCGAATCCCGCTGGCCGTCAGCCGCCTTCGGAGCGGAATTCCCGTAATGACCGGGCATGCCCTGCGTACGCGCTCCGACCTGCCGAGTTTCGAAAAACTCGGACTGAAACTTTCATTGATCAGCGCCGAAGTTCCTGATTCCCTTTACGGAGTCGTATCGCGGAAAGGACGTCGGGAATGGTGCGGTTACGGTTCGAGGGGCACCGCGACGCGGCCGGTCTGCTGACCGTCGGGCAGCGCAACATCGCGAAGTGGCTCCTCGACGCGCCGCACGCGCCGGCCGCGGTCCTCGCGCAGTCCTTCGACGTCCCGCCGGGCTCCACTGTGGATGACGTCGCCGCGTGCTTCGAGGTGCTGCTGTGCCGGCACGAGGGGCTGCGCAGCACCTACCTCCTGGGCGACCCGGGCTCGCAGCGCGTCCTCGCCGCGGGGTCGCTGCCGCTCCTCCTCTCGGATGCGGCCGATCTCGTCGGCCTGCTCCGAGCCGCGCCGTTCGACCTCGCGGCGGCGCCGCCGGTCCGCTTCGGGGTGACCGTCCAGAATGGATCGGTGGTGGCGGCAGCCGTCGTCGTGTCGCACATCGTCGCCGACTTCCAGGCGCTCGCGATCCTCGCGGCCGAGTTCGACTCGCTGATCCGCGACCCCGCCGCCCGGGTCCTCGGCGCGCCCCTTTCGCAGCCGCTCGACCGGGCCGCGCTGGAGCAGCGGCCCGCCCGTGCGCGGCGCATGGAGCAGGCGCTGCGGCACTGGGAGCGGGCGCTGCGGGTCGCGCCGGCCCACCCGTACACCGGACCCCGGAGCACACCGTCGACCGGCTCCGGCGCGTGGGGCATCTCCTCCCCCACCGCTGCCGCCGCCCTCGCGCACATCGCCGCCCGCACCGGCGCCAGCCGCCCGTCGATCGTGCTCGCCGCGTTCTGCGCGCTGCTGTCCCTGCGCACCGGCGACACCACCTGCCGCTTCGTCACGCTCTCGGCGAACCGCTTCGAGTCCGACCTGCTCCGCTACGTCGGCACCCTCGCCCAGGCCACGTTCCTCAGCATCGACGCGGCCGCCCCGACCTTCGACACCCTGGTCAGCCGCTGCTTCGGCGCCACCCTCCAGGCCGGCCTGCACGGCGCCTACGACGTGTACCGCCAGCACGAGCGCTCCGCCCGCCTGGCCGCCGAACGGGGCATCGCCCCCGCCTTCGAGCCCGTCTTCAACAGCGTCGTCATGGACGCCGCGCCCGCTGCCGGAGCCCTGCCCGACATCGCCTCGGCCCCCGCCACCGAGACCCAGTGGGTCGACCTGCCACCCACCGACGTCCTGCTGCGCATCGACCTCGGCAGCGTCGAGGACAGCATGGTCGCCCGCCTCTGGACCGGCGACACCGGCCGCGTCACCCCCGCCGAGGCCCGCGCGCTCCTGCTCGCGCTCGAACGCCTCATCGTCGCCGCCGCCCCCGCCGACCTGCCGAACCCCGCCGTCGTGGCCGCCCTGGCCCTCCAGCCACTCGACCGCCCGCCTGGCTGGCTCCTCGTCGACCACTGCTGGGTCGACCTCGCGGAGATCCAGGCCCTCCTCGACACCGCCCTGTCCCCCGCCCCGTCCCGCGTCTTCGCCTCGGCGGACGGCGAGTCGCTGGTGGCGTATGTCGCGGTCGTCCCCGGCGGCCCCACCACCCCGGAGGACGCCCACCGCCGATGCCTGGCAGCACTCCCCGGCCGCCACGCCGCAATGACCCCCCGCCACTACGTCATGTGCGCCCATCCCCCGTCCGACCCCACCACCCTGCCCGCCTGGCAGTCCGCCCCGCGCCTCTCCTCAGGCCCCGGCCGCCCCTTCTCCCCCACTCCGACGCGGGCCTTGACTCAGGCCGCAACAGGCTAAACTACGGACAGCACTTGACGGCGTACGCCTCTAGCGATCAATTAGGTGAGCTCCTGTAAGGTGCTTATCAAGCGGAGCAAGCGCAACCGGAACCGCCGCGCCACCCCACGACGCCGCTTGGACCACGCCCTGCCGCCCTTCAACCGGACCCGTCCCCCGCCGACCCGGGTGCGCCTGGTTACGGGCCAGCCGGTGGAACGGCACACCCGGGTCGTCCGCGATCGTCATGCCGGCCATTGTGAATCAGACGTCGACGTCGATCTGGATGGTGCCGGTGTCGACGTCGCAGACCTCGGCGGTGTCGCCGGTCAGGTGGAAGTCGACGTTGTACGGGTGGCCGGCGCCGCCGCCGTCGGTGAGGGTCAGGTTGGCGAAGCCGGTGCCGTCGTCGGTGTGCTGGGAGGAGACGAGCTTCGTCTTCCACGGGCGGGCGAGGTCGGTGAAGTCGGCGCGGAGCTCGTCGGCGGTGGGCGGGGCCGCGCCGGCGGCGGCGCACCAGTGGGACGCCGCGGCGGTGTAGTCGGCGCGCTCCAGCTCGCCGAAGAGCTGCTCGACGGCGAGCCTGATGCGCTTGCCGTCGCCGTAGTCGAACGGGTCGGTGGAGAAGCCGCACGCCGTGAGGGTGAGGGTGAGGCAGGCGGTGGCCGTGAGCCTGCGCGTCAGCGTCATGGGCGTCACGGTAGGCGCCGGCGGGCCGCCGGACCGTCGCGCCGCCGACACCCGCCGTGCGTCGCGCGTCACCACCACCAAGAGACCACCGAGAGACCACCGAGAGACCACCGAGAGGCCACGAGAGGCCACGGGCAGGGCATGATCGGGGGGTGCGGGCCGATGACGTGGTGGAGCTGGGCCGGACCGGGTTGCGGGTGAGCCGCCTCGGGCTGGGGCTCGCGTCGCTCGGTGGGCTGTTCGCGCCGGTGCGCGACGAGGAGGCGGTGGCGACCGTCGACCGGGCCTGGGAGCTGGGGATCCGGCTGTTCGACACGGCGCCGGTATACGGGTACGGCCGCTCGGAGACGCGGTCGGGGGCGGCACTGCGGGAGCGCCCGCGCGACGAGTTCGTGCTGTGCACCAAGGTCGGCCGGCTGATCGAGCCCGGCGGTCCGGACACGCAGGACATCTGGGCGGACCCGCCGCCCGGGGTCGGGCCGCGGCTGGACTTCGGCTACCGGGCGGTGCGGCGATCCGTCGACGACAGCCTGGAGCGGCTCGGGCTCGACCGGGTCGACGTGCTGCACATCCACGACCCCGACCTCGACTATCCGGTGGCGCTCGGCGAGGCGTACCGGGCGCTCGCGGACCTGCGCGACGCCGGCGTGATCCGGGCGGTGTCGCTCGGCGTCAACCACGCGGACGTCGCGGCGCGGTTCCTGCGGGAGGCGCCTGGGCCGGGGCCGGACTGCGTGCTGCTCGCCGGGCGGTACACGCTGCTGGACCAGTCGGGCCTGGCCGACCTGCTGCCGTTGTGCGCGCGACAGGGGGTGGCGGTGCTCGCGGCGGGCGTGTTCCAGGCCGGGCTGTTCGCCGAGCCGAGGACCGGGGCGGCGTACGGCTACCCGGACGTCCCCGCGGCGCTGCTCGACCGGGTCAGGGCGGTCCGCGAGGTGTGCGCCGCGCACGGCGTGCCGCCGCTGGCGGCGGCGATCCAGTTCGCGTTCGGGCATCCGGCGGTCGCGGCGGTGGTCGTCGGCGCGAGGACGCCGGAGGAGATCGCCGGCAGCGCCGGGCTCCTGGCGCATCCGGTGCCGCCGCGGCTGTGGGGGTCGCTCAAGGCGGCGGGGCTGCTGCCGGACGGCGCGCCTACGCCTGCGGGGCGGTGACGCAGACGCCGTCGAGCATGAGGTCGATGGAGCGCGTCGCGGCGTCGGGGCCGGCGGCCTCCACCACCCCCTCGACCATCGTGCACAGCAGCGCCAGGTCCGCCGGGGTGAGGTCGGACCGGACCAGGCCGGCCTGCTGGGCGCTGCGCAGCGGCGCCGTGAGCGTGGTGATCATGCGTTGCTGGTACCGGTCGCGCGTCTGCCGATCGAGCCGCCGCACGTGCAGGACCAGGGGACGCATCGCGATCTGCGTGCGCAGCAGCTCGGCCAGCACGTCCCGGAACGCGGCCGGGCGGTCGGCCCTCGCCGCCACGAACGCCTCGAGGCGGGCCAGCTCGTGCGCGACGACCGCGGCGGTCAGCGCCTGCCGGTCGGGGAAGTGCCGGTAGAGGGTCGCCTGGCCGACGCCGGCCCGCCGGGCGATCTCCGGCATCAGCACCGTCGTGTGCCGGCCCAACATCAGCTCGGTGGCGGCCTCGACGATCGCTGAGCGGTTGCGCTGCGCGTCCCGGCGGCGCGGCGTCTGTACGCCGTACAACACGGCCCCCACCCCCTCAAAACCGGCACAGCGACCCCTCATGTTACCGACTAGTAACGATAATGTCATGAACTTCAAATTCTCGGTACCCGCTTCTACGCTCCCGCCACCGAGGCAGCCGCCCCTGCCTGTCCCCCGCCCGATGAAGGAGGGCGCATGGCGAAGCGCCGAACATCCCTGCCCGTCTGCCTGCTGTCCGTGCTCGCCGCCGCCGTCCTGACCGCGGCGGCCCCCGCCCCCGCGACCGCCGCACCGGCCGCCGCCACCGCGCAGACCGCGGCGGTCGCCACCACCGGGTTCCGGTTCGTCGACATCACCGGCGCCGGCGGCGTGGTCCTCAAGGCCAACGTGATCGCCCCGTCCGCCGCCGGCCGCTACCCGGCGATCGTGTTCCCCGCCAGCTGGGGGCTCAACGACCTCGAGTACATCGCCCAGGCGAAGGCCTTCGCGGGCCGTGGATACGTCGTCGTCTCCTACACCCCGCGCGGCTGGTGGGCCTCCGGCGGCGAGATCGACACCGCCGGGCCGAAGGACATGGCCGACCTGTCGGCCGTCATCGACTGGACGATCGCCAACACCGCCGCCGACCCGGCCCGGATCGGTGCCGGCGGCATCTCGTACGGCGCCGGCATCAGCCTGCTCGGCTCGGCCTTCGACCGCCGGATCCGCGCCGTCGTGGCGATGAGCGGATGGACGGACCTGGTCTACTCGCTGTACGGCGACCAGACCCGCCACCAGCAGTCGGCCGGGCTGCTGCAGCTCGCCGCCGCCCTGCTCGGCAACGCCGGTCCTGACCTCACCGGCAAGCTCGGCGACTTCAACGCCAACCGCAACGTCGCCCAGATCATGGAGTGGGCCGGCGTACGGTCCGCGGCGACCTACCTCGACGCGATCAACGCCAGCCGCCCGGCGGTCCTCATCGCCAACTCGTGGGGCGACTCCATCTTCCCGCCCAACCAGCTCGCCGACTTCTACGGCCGGCTCGCCGGGCCGAAGCGGCTCGAGCTGCGCCCCGGCGACCACGCGATCGCCGAGCTCACCGGCGTCGCCGGCCTGCCCAACGACGTGTGGAACAGCGCGTCGCGCTGGTTCGACCAGTACCTGGCGGGCGTCGCCACCGGCATCGACCAGGAGCCGGGCGTGCTCGTGAAGCCGCACAACGCCGCCACCGAGTCCTACTCCGCCTGGTCCTCCTTCAGCGGGAGTCCTCGCCGGTACGGCCTGGGCCAGATCCGCTGGTGGGACGGCACCGGCCTGCTCGGGGGCAACCCGTCCTCCGGCTGGAGCAAGACCCTGCCGGGCGACCTGAACACGACCGCCGACGGCGGGGTCGTCCTGCTCACCAACGGCGCCGCCGCGCTCACCGGGATCCTGCCGCAGATCTGGCTGCCGTCCGTCGACCGGCTCCGCGCCGGCGTCTGGGCGTCGGACCGCCCGTCGACCGCGGCCCGGATCCGCGGCATCCCCCGCGTCCACCTGAACCTGACGGGCACCGCGGCGCAGGGCACGGTCGTCGCGTACCTGTACGACCTGGACGGCCTCGGCAACGCGAAGCTCATCACGCACGCCCCGGCGACCTGGCTCGGCACCGCGACCGGCAGCCGCAGCCTGGACTTCTCGCTGTCGGCGACGGCGTACGACGTGCCGGCGGGCCACTCGCTGACCCTCGTCATCGACACGACCGACCCGCTGTACTACGACGCCAACACCCTCGGCTCCACGGCCACCGTCGCCGGCGGATCCTATGTGGACGTCCCGCTGCGCTGACGGCGCCGGTTCGTCAGGTGCCGGCGGCGCGACCCTCGTCGGCGCTCCACAGTGGACCGCCGGGCACGCCGGGCAGGCGTTGCTGCTCAACGGCTCCGGCCAGTACGCGGACACGGGCCGGGCGGTGCTGCCGACGACCGGCAACTACACGGTCGCCGCCTGGGTGCGCCTGGACGCGGCCGGGGCGTTCCGGACCGTCGTCAGCCAGGACGGCGCCACGAGCAGCGCGTTCTTCCTCCAGTACAGCGGCGCCGACAAGACCTTCGCGATGAGTTTGGCCGACCGGCGCGCACTCGCCCCGTTCACCCCGGTCACGGGCCGCTGGTATCACCTCGCCGGGGTGCGGGACGCCGACGCCGGGCACCTGAGCCTCTACGTCGACGGCGTCCTCGCCCGGCAGATCGACGCGTGCGCCGCGGACGCCGCGACCGGCCCGCTCGTCATCGGCCGGGCCCGGTGGGGCGGCGCCCCGGTCGACTACTGGGCGGGCGCGGTCGACGACGTCCGCGCCTACGACCGCGCCCTCACCGCCGCCCAGGTCAAAGCCCTGGTGTAGCACCGCACGGGACTTCGTGTCGGACCGGTGACGGCCTGGGTGGCCGTCACCGGTCCGGTGGTCAGGCGAGCCGTGGGCGACGGCGGCGGCCGCCCAGGACCATGAGCGTCGCGCCCGTCGGGATCATCGTCGAGCCGACCAGGATCAGGTCGAGCAGGCCGAGGCCCGTCACCGCGAGCGCCGCGCCGAAGACGTACGCGGAGTAGTACGACTCGGCGGTCTGGCCGTAGGCGTCGGTGACCCGGTAGCGGACCTTGGCCGCCTGGCCGGCGAAGCCGGTGACCGCGACGAAGCTGATGTGCCCGTTCGCCGGTTGCAGCACGTACGTCCCCTGGCCGGCGATCCGGACCACGACGGCGGGGCGCCCCCGGGCGTCGAGCAGGGTGATCGAGCCGCCGGCCGGCACGGGCAGCGTGGCCGTCTGCGTCTTGTCCGGCGGGCCCTGCGTGGTCTGGCTCGGCGGCGCCGGCGGGGCCGGGATCGTCACCAGCGGCGTGTACGTCGCGTTCGCCGTCTGCCCGTACGCGTCGGTGACCCGGTAGTCGACCGGTGGCAGCTGGCCGTGGAAGCCCAGCACCGGCGTGAAGACGACGGTGGCGGAGCCTTCCTGCTGCGACGGGTTCGGCACGGTGCCGGCGGCCGCGACCGATGCGCCGCCCGCGGCCGCGAGCTCCAGCGTGTAGGTGCCCTTGCCCGGGAAGAACAGGGACGTGACCGCGTTGCCGTCGGCGTCGATCAGCGCGATGGTGCCCTTCGCCGGCACCGGCAGCGTCGCCGTCTGCGGTGTGACGCCCACGCCGCTGGTGGTGCGGTCCGGCGCGGCCGGCGGCGGCGGGATCGTCACCGTCGCGGTGTAGGTCGCGTCGCCGTGCTGCTCGTAGGCGTCGGTCACGCGGTACGTGGCGGCCGTCGCGACCCCGATGTAGCCGGCGAACGGTGTGAAGGTGAGCGTCTTGTCGGTGCCGTTCCAGCCGTACGTGCCCTGCCCGGGCACCGTTAGCGACGCGACCGTGGTGCCGCCGGACACGAACTCGACCGTCCCGCCCTCTGGCAGGTCGACGTCGGCCGCCTGCGTCGCGGTGCCGAGGCCCGTGGTGGTCTTCGCCACCGGGTTCGGCCTGGCGGGCTTCGTGACGGTCGGCGTGTACGTGGAGTCGCCCGACAGGCCGGCGGCGTTGGTCAGCCGGTACTTGACGGGGGTGGCGGTGCCGACGAACCCGGCGACGGGCGTGAACGTGATGACGCCGGTGGCCGGGGTCAGCACGTACGTGCCCTGCTTCGCGACCGTCACCTTGGTGGCCTGCTGGCCGGTGGCCCCGAGCAGCGTGACGGTGCCGCCCGACGGCACGGTCGCCGTCGCGCTCTGCGGCGTGGTGCCGGCACCCGTGCTGGTCAGCGCGGCGGGCGTCGGCGCGGTCGGCGTCGGCGGGCCGGCGACCGTCGGCGTGTAGGTCGAGTTCGCGTTGTTCTCGCCGACCTTCACCCGGTAGCCGACCGGGGTAGCGGTGCCGGAGAAGCCCTCGGCGGGGGTGAACGTGATAACGGCCTGGTTCACGGTGTACGTGCCCTGGCCCGGGACCGTGAGGGTGGTGACCTGCGCGTTGGAGTCGTCGAGCAGGAAGACCGTCCCGGTGAGCGGCACCGGCACCGTCACCGTCTGCGCCGCCCCGTATGCGCCGGACGACGTCAGCGGCGACGCGGTCGGCGGCGTGACCCACTGGATGACGACCTGGCCGTTCTCCTCGGCGCCACCGGTCCCCGACTGGTGCAGCGCCGCGGTGTCACCGGCGGACTTGTCGTCGGTCGCCTGGTAGGTGTAGGCGCCGAAGACGCCGCTGTTGTGCTTGTACCCGGAGCCGCCACCGCCGGCCCCGGCGAACTGGACGCTCCCGCCGCCGGACCTGCAGTCGCCGCCGCCACCGCCGTAGAAGCCACCACCACCGCCGCCGCCGGGCTTGTAGCCGTTGCTGCCGGCACCGCCCTGGAACGCGCCGCCGTCGTCGCCTTCCTCGCAGGTGTTGTTGTCGCCGCCGGTCCCGCCGGCGATCTGGCTGGCGCCCCCGCCGGCCGTGGCCCCGCCCGACCCGCCGCCGCCGGTCGCGCCGCCGCCTCCGCCGCCGTCGTTGGCCGTCTCGACCGAGGCCGCGCCGCCGCCGCCGGCGATGAGCAGCGGGCCGACACCGTACGAGGTGGACCAGATCGCGGACATGCCGCCGCCGCTGCCACCCTTCTCGAGGGAGGTCTCCACCAGCGAGACGGCGTAGTTGCCGCCGCGGCCGCCGCCGCCGTACGTGGCGACGGCGGAGTCGGGTTTGCCGCCCTCGCCGACGGTGATCGTGAGGACCTGGCCGGGGGTGACGGCGATCGTGCCGGTGGTGTATCCGCCACCGCCGCCCTTGCCCTCCAGCGAGCTCGCGCCGCCGGCGCCGAACAGTGCGGCCTCGATCAGCGTGATCCCGGGCGGCACGGTGAAGGTCTGGTCGGCCCCGGTGTACGTGAACCGGACGCAGTCGGTGCCGTTGACCGGCGTGCACGTGACGGCGGCCGCCTGCGCCGGTGCGGCGTGGATGAACGGCACGATCGCGCTCGTCGTGGCGACGGCCAACGCCATGCCCGCCGTTCGCCGCCGCCTGCGGGTGCTCGCCGCGCGATCGCGCCAGGCACCGAACTTCTGCTCCAACCTGCTCTCCCCCGTTGATCTGATACCAAAAATCACCTTAAGCAGTGAAAACAATCACCTAGGGGGTATTTCGGATATCAGGCGTACGGATGGGGCTCGCGATGCATCCCCCCGAACGGCGCATCACCGTCTCGCGGGCAGCGCCCCCGAACGGCGCACCGCCGTGCGGATCGCCAGCCGGCGGGCCCGGGATGCCCTAGGCTCGCCGCATGGTGGAGACGCAGACACACACCCTCGCGCTGCCCGGTGCGGACCTGGTCTACGACGTCCGCGGGCCGCTCCCGCCCGCCGACGGGCGCCCGGTGCTGTTCATGATCGGCCAGCCCATGACGGCCGACGGGTTCACCGAGCTCGCCGGCCACTTCGACGACCGCACCGTCATCACGTACGACCCCCGGGGCCTCGGGCGGAGCGTGCGCAGCGACGGCCGTAACGACAACACGCCGCAGCAACAGGCGGCTGACCTGCACGCGCTGATCGGCGAGCTCGGCGCCGGCGCGGTCGACATGTTCGCCACCAGCGGCGGCGCCGTGACCGCCCTCGAGCTGGTCACCGCCCACCCCGGCGACGTCGCCACGCTGGTCGCGCACGAGCCGCCGATCAACGCGGTGCTGCCCGACGCGGCCGCCGCCGAACGGGCGCGGGCCATGTTCAACGACGCCTACGAGGCGAAGGGGGCCGGCGCCGGCATGGCCGCGTTCATCCTCATGACGTCGTGGCAGGGCGAGTTCACCGACGAGTTCTTCGACCAGCCGACCCCCGACCCGGCGATGTTCGGCATGCCGGCCGACGACGACGGCAGCCGCGACGACCCGCTGCTGTCGAAGCGGTCGTGGCCGATCACCGACTACCGGCCCGACGCGGCGGCGCTCACCGCCGCACAGGCCCGCATCGTGGTCGCCGTCGGCGAGGAGTCCGCGGGCACCTACACCGCCCGCACCTCCGACGGGACCGCGGCGCTGCTCGGCCAGGAGACGACCGTCTTCCCCAGCCACCACGGCGGTTTCATCGGCGGCGACCACCCGTACGCCGGCAAACCCGCGGAGTTCGCCGCCAAGCTCCGCGAGGTGCTGGCGTAGACAACACCCGCCTCAGCTGGAGCCGCGGACGGTGAGCGTGGTCGGCAGGCGGGCGGCCGGTGGGAGGGCGGGGTCGAGCAGGCGGCTGATCGCCGAGGCGGCCTCCTCCTCCACCGGCATGTAGACCGACGACAGGTCCGCGGCCTCGGCGAGGGCGCTGCCGTCGAAGCCGACCACGGCGACGTCGTCGGGCACCTTCCGGCCCGCCTCGCGCAGCGCCTGCAGGACGCCCATCGCGGAGACGTCGCACGCCGCGAAGACCGCGTCGAGGTCCGGCTCCAGGATGAGCAGCTCCCGCATCGCCGCGTAGGCCCGCGCGCGGGTGAAGTCGCCGTCGACCGACAGGACGGTCTGGCCGGTGGCGGCCATCGTGCGCAGGAAGCCGGCCTTGCGCTCCTGCGCGCACGGGGTCGCCGGGCCGAAGACGGCGCCGACGCGGCGGCGGCCGGTCGCGACGAGATGGGTGGCGGCCTGGTGGCCACCGCCGTAGTTGTCGGGGGCGACGAACGGGATGCCGGGCGCGGTCTCGCCCAGCGCGACCGTGCGGGTGCGGCGCAGGGCGGCCGCGGCGGCCGCCGGCACGTTGATGAGGACCTGGCCGAACGGCGGGTCATCGGCCCGCGACGGCGGCGCCGGGACCTGCCTGACCTGCAGCGCGACGTCGTGGCCGGCGAGGGCGCGCGTCGCGCCGGTGAGGACCCGGCCGTAGAACGGCTTGACGCTGAGCGCGGCCGGGTCGGGGTCGACGATGAGGACCTCGATGTGCTCCGGGCGGCTCGACCCGGCCCGGCCGGTCGCCAGGGCCCGCGCGGCCGCGTGCGGCTCGAAGCCGAGCTGCGCGGCGACCTCACGGACCCGGCGGCGCATCGCGTCCGTGGTGCCGGGCAGGCCGTTGATGGCCCGGGACGCGGTCGCCCGGGACACTCCGGCCACCCGCGCCACGTCGGCGAGCTTCGGACGCTGCTGTTCCATGCCGTAACGGTAGTCGATCAACTGCCGCTGAGCGCCCGCTCCAGCTGGCTCTTGTTCATCGACGAGCGGCCCTTGATGTCGCGGCGCTTCGCCTCCGCGTACAGCTCGTCGCGCGACTGGTTCCCACGGGATGCGCCGGCGCGCGACTGGCTCCCGTGGGCGGCGCCGGCGCGCGACTGGTTCCCGCGGGCGGCGCCGGCGCGGGGTTTGTCGGAGGACCTCATGGTGGCGGACGGCTTGCCGAGCTCCTGCCAGCGCGTCTCGGTCATGTCGACGCCGTGCCGCTTCGCGGCGCGCTTGATGCGCTTGAACGCCTCCGCCCGCTCCGCGTCGGTCGCGTCACGGACCTGGTCGAACCGCGCAATCGCGTTGCGCACGTGCGACGCGTCGTTGAGCGGTTCCTTGCGCTGCCGGGGGAACGCGAAGGCGCTGTCGGGCATCACGTTCCGGTCGCCGGCATCCAGCTCGTTCTTCCTCTGTCTGCGTGCAGCCATACTGCTGCTGTACCCCAGGATCCGCCGCTGTACCCCCGGGATCCATCGGTCCATGCCGGGCGCGGGCGCGGCCCGGGTGGGCCTACAGGTGCGGGCCCAGGAGGGTGAGGTCCGCCGCCGAGAGCCGGTCGCGCGCGGTCTTCGCCTGGTGCCAGTACGGGTAGAGCAGCTTCAGCGCGCTCACCTCGTCCAGCCGGCGGCGCTCCTCGGCGGTGAGGACCAGGTCGGCGGCGGCGAGGTTGTCGGCGAGCTGCTCGCCGGTGCGGGCACCGATCACCAGCGACGTGACCGCCGGGCGGCCGAGGATGTAGGCGAGGGCGACCTGGGCGGCCGAAACCCCGTGCCCCGCGCCGATCTCCACGAGGACCTCCACCGTGTCGTGGAGCTTCTCCTGGTCGTACACCGGCGGCTCGTCCCACTCGCTGAGGTGGCGGGCACCGGCCGGTGGCTCGACCCCGCGCCGGTATTTGCCCGACAGCAGCCCGCCCGCCAGGGGACTCCAGACCAGGACCCCGAGGTGCTGGTCGACGGCGGCGGGGATCAGCTCATACTCCGCGTCGCGGGCCTGCAGCGAGTAGTAGATCTGCTGGCTGACGGGGCGCGGCAGGCCGTGCAGGATCGCGGTGCCGACCGCCTTCATCAGCTGCC
This sequence comes from Dactylosporangium sp. NPDC050588, assembly GCF_040654975.1. NCBI lineage: Bacteria > Bacillati > Actinomycetota > Actinomycetes > Micromonosporales > Micromonosporaceae > Dactylosporangium > Dactylosporangium sp. NPDC050588. The sequence continues at coordinate 98,200 of NZ_JBFAJA010000043.1, forward strand.
AGCCGGCGAAGTTGGACAGCCCGACGGAGCGGACCTTGCCGGCGCGGACCAGCAGGTCGAGCGCCTCGAACGTCTCCTGCAGCGGCGTCACGCCGTCCCACTCGTGCAGCTGGTAGAGGTCGATGTGGTCGGTGCCGAGCCGGCGCAGGCTCGCCTCGCAGCCGGCGATGACGTGCTGCCGGGACAGGCCGGCGTCGTTGGGGCCGGGCCCCATCGGCATGCGCACCTTCGTGGCGACCAGCACGTCGTCGCGGCGGCCCTGCAGCACCTCGCCGACGATCCGCTCCGACTCACCCGAGGAGTAGACGTCGGCGGTGTCGATGAGGTTCACCCCGGCGTCGAGGCACATGTCGACCTGTCGGCGCGCCTCCTGAACGTCGGTGGCGCCGACCGCGGCGAAGCCGCCCTTGCCGCCGAACGTCATCGTCCCCATCGTGAGGACGGACACCATCAGACCGGACCTGCCGAGCGCGCGATACTCCACGCCGCCACCATACCCACGGACCATTAGGGTGTGCCGGTGCGCAATGAGGAATCGCCCGTGCTTCCGTCGTCGTGGCTCGCCGGGATGTACCCGCGGCGGGGCGGCACGGCCGTGCCGCCGCCGGTCGGGGTGAAGGACGCGGTGAAGAAGTTCGAGCGCCTCGTCGCGACGAAGGCCGGCGACCTCGCCGAGTCCCTGGCCCGCCCCGAGACCGACGCCGAGGTGCGGGAGGCGGCGGAGGGGTTCCCGCCGGCGGGACCGCCGCCGTGCCACCGCTCGGCGCCGCCGCCGTCACCGCGAAGGTCCTGCGCAAGCTCGCCGGCTCCCGGGTGGACACGGCCGTGGTCGCGGACGCCTGGATCGCGGCCCGCGGGCCGGTGTTCGCCGCCGTCGCCGCGGCCGAGCTGGCCGGGCTGCGGGTCGGCGAGCCCGGCACGAGGTTCCACCAGCGCCACGAGCCGGTCGTCCGCCGGCTGCCCGCCGAGTCCGGCAACCTGGACTGGATGCCGATCCTCGGCCGGGTCCGGGCGCACCTCGTCCACGAGGCGGACCCGTCGCCCGTGCGCGCCGCCCTGGCGCCGGTGCGCGCCGCTCGGGGCCCGCTGCCGCAGGCCGCGGCGGCGTTCCTGCTGCCGGAGTGCTCGGACTGGGTCGACGAGGACGTACTGGTCGCGAACACCGCCGGGAAGGGGGACGTGGTCAGGCTCGTCCTGTGGTCGCTCGGCGACGGACGCCAGCTGGACCGCTTCGACCCGGCCCACTGGCGCGAGCACCTCATCGAGTCCGACGCCTCGCTGGCGACGGTCCTGGACGGGGTCGGCGACGCGATCGTCCCCGTCCTCGGCGAGCGGATGGGCATGCTGCCCGCCTGGCGGGGCGACGTGCTGGCCCGGATCGCGACCGCCCTCGCCGCGCTGCCGCAGGACGACGCGTTCCGGGCGCTCGCCGCGCACGCCGCCCAGCCGCACGCGCTGCTCGCGCTGTTCGACGCGGCGCAGCGCTCCCCCGCCCGCGCCGTCCGCCTCCTCGAAGGGGCCGACGGCCCGGCCGGTGCCCTGGCCGAGGCGTACGCCGCCGGGTACTCCGGCGCGCCCGAGGATTCCGGTGAGGTGCCGGCACCGCTGGACGGCGGGCCGGTGCCCGAGCTGCCCGGGTGGGCGGACGCGGCGATCCTGCCGCGGGTCCGGCTGGCCGGCGGCGGCGTCCTGCCGGTCGGCGCCGCCCGGCGGCTGGTCGCGCTGCTGAGCCGGTCCCGGGCCGGTGCGGCGCCGGACGGGCTCGCCGAGGTCGTGGCGGCGTGCGACCGGGCGTCCCTCGCCGCGTTCGGCTGGGCGCTCTTCCAGCGGTGGCAGTCGATCGGGATGCCGTCGAACGCCGCGTGGGCGATGCACTGCCTCGCCTGGATCGGCGACGACGACGTGGTGCGGCGGCTGACCCCGCTCATCAAGGTGTGGCCCGGCACCGGCGGGCACCAGCGCGCCGTCGCGGGGCTGTCGGTGCTGACCGGGCTCGGCACCGACGTGGCGCTCATCCACCTCAACGACGTCGCGGAGAAGGTCAAGTTCGCCGGGCTCCGCTCGACCGCGCGCGGCATGCTGCACGCCGTCGCCGCGCGGCTCGGCCTGACCGGCGAGCAGCTCGCCGACCGGCTCGTGCCGGACCTCGGCCTGGACGACGGCGGCGGCCTGGTGCTCGACTACGGGCCGCGCCGGTTCGTCGTCGGCTTCGACGACCAGTTGCGCCCGACCGTCGCGGACGAGGCCGGCAAGCGGCTCAAGTCGCTGCCGAAGCCCGGCGCGCGGGACGACGCCGCCCTGGGACCGGCCGCATACCAGCGGTTCACGGCGCTGAAGAAGGACGTGCGGACCCTCGCCGGCGACCAGATCGGCCGGTTCGAACGGGCGATGGTGACCGGCCGGCGCTGGACGGCGGACGAGTTCGCCTCCTTCATCGTCGGTCATCCGCTGGTACGGCACATCGCCCGCCGGCTGGTCTGGACGTCCACGGTGGACTTCCGAGTGGCGGAGGACGGCTCGTACGCCGGCGTCGACGACGACACGGTCAAGCTCGCCGGCGACGCGCCCGTCTCGGTCGCCCACCCGCTGCGCCTCGGTGACGCGACCCGGTGGGCCGAGGTGTTCGCCGACTACGAGCTGCTGCAGCCCTTCCCGCAGCTGGCCCGGGAGACCTACGCGCTCACGCCGGAGGAGGCGAAGGCCACCGGGCTCACCACGTTCGACGGCCGGGTGGTGCCGTCGGGGCGGTTGCTGGGCCTCGAACGGCTCGGCTGGAGCCGCGCCGCGCCCCAGGACAACGGGCACCAGCCGTGGATCGAGCGGCCGCTGCCCGACGGGGCGCGCGCCTACGTCCGGGTGGAGCCGGGCTTCTCGATCGGCCGCCCCGGCGAACACCCCGAGCAGACGCTGCACGCGCTCATCGTGTCGCGGACCCGCATGGGGTACTGGCGCAACGCCACCGGCGACGTCGAGCTGGGCACGGTGGACGCGGTGGCGATGTCGGAGCTGCTGCGCGACCTGCACGGCCTGTCACGCCCGTAGCCGCCGTAGCCTCTCGAGGCCGTCCAGCAGCAGGTCCAGGGTGAACTCGAACTCGACCTGGCTGTCGCACCAGCCGAGCGTGGGGTCGGCCGCGGCGTGGACCTCGGCGGCGACCATGGCGGTCAGGTGCGGCACGGTGGCGGCCATCGCGGCGAGCTCCGCCTCGGTGGCCTCGACGTCCATGCTGCCGCCGGTCGCGGCGGGGCTGAACACCTCCTGCGCGAAGCCGAGCGGCATGCTGCCGAACGCGTGCACCGCCCGGTGCGCCAGGTGGTAGGTGAACCCGGCCGCGACCAGCGTGCCGAGGATCCCGTCGTAGTAGCCGATGACGCTCATGGGGATCGTCCGGCGGGTGCCGAGCAGCGCCGGCGCCCACGGGTGCCGCAGCATCACCCGGCGGGCGGCGAGGAACCGCCGGCGCAGCACCTCCCGCCAGTCCTCTCCCCCGCTCTCCCCGCCCGCGCCCGCCACGACCTCGGCGACCACGGTGTCGGCGACGCCGTCGAGCAGCGTCTCCTTGTCGGGCACGTGGTGGTAGAGCGACATCGCCTCGACGCCGAGGTCCGCGGCGAGCCGCCGCATCGTCAGCGCCCGGATGCCGTCCGTGTCCGCCAGGGCCACCGCCGCGGCCAGGACCTTCTCCCGGCTGAGCGCACTCCGCATTGCGTCACCTTACAACGTATGGTTCCCTTACCTTGTAAGGTTGACCCTCGTCTCAGGAGGAGACATGGACCCGCTGGTCCGCACCGCCCGCGTCACGGGCCTGCTCTACCTCGGGCTCGCCGTCGCGGGCGGGCTCGGGTTCCTGCTCGTGCGCTCACGGCTGTTCGTCGACGGCGACCCGGCCGCCACCCTGGCCAACGTCACCGCGCACGGGTCGCTCGCCCGCGCCGGGGTCGCCCTGGAGCTGCTGACCGTCCTCACGCAGGCGCTGGCCGCGTTGTGGTTCTACCGGCTGTTCCGCACCGCGGACAGCTTCGCCGCCGGCGCGATCGCCGTCTTCGGCACCGTGAACGCGGTCGTCATCCTGGTCAGCGCGGCGCTGCTCGGCACCACGCTGTCGGTGCGGGACGGCGCGCAGGTCCAGCTGCTGTACCTGGTGAGCGGCGCGCTCTGGAGCGCCGGCGGGCTCTTCTTCGGCCTGTGGCTGATCCCGATGGGCTGGTGCGTGCTGCGCTCCGGCTGGATGCCCCGCGCCCTCGGCTGGGTCCTCGTCGCCGGCGGCGCCGGCTACGTGCTCGCCGCGTTCAGCGAGCACGTAGTGCCGGCGGCCGCGGACCTGATGGTCCTGCCCGCGACCGTCGGCGAGCTGTGGATGGTCGGCTACCTGATCGTCCGTGGCGTGCGCCGGACCGCCCCGCGGCCGGAGGCCCAGCTCCAGCCGCAGCCGTAGGTCTCGGCTGGGGCCGCGGGCCCCGGCCGCGGGCCCCGGCCGCGGCCTCAGCTGTAGTCGAGGGAGAAGCTGTTGTCGACGAAGGCGGCCCGCCCGGCGGTGCCGGTGATCTCGAAGCCGAACTGGGCCTGGCCGATGGTCACGTCGCCCCACCAGTTCTGGGTCCGCAGCCACTGCAGGACCGCCAGGACGTCGACGGCACCGGCGTTCGTGGTGCTGGTCCGCACGAAGGAGAAGACGGCGTTGGCGCCGTTCGAGCCGCGGTAGACGTTCCAGGTGTGGCCGCCGACGCTGACGTTGCGGGCGTTGGGGACCGCGCCGTTCGCGTCGTACGCCTCGGCGATCGGGCCGACCGCGCCGTGCTGGTTCGCCCAGATCATGACCTCGTAGGCATTGTTGTTGGCCCAGATGTCGTACGCGGTCGCGTAGTCGCCGTCGGCGGGCACGCTGACGTTGAACGAGCTGCGCACCGAGCTGAGCGAGCTGAGCGTGCGGTTGAGCGTCTTGCCGGTGTGCGGGTAGGACTTCACGCCGCTGGTCCGCGGGTGCTCGGCGACGACGCCCCAGTTGGTGCCGCTGCGGGCCCAGATGGTCTGCGGCCCGGCGCCGGAGCCCCAGACGTCGTTGATGACCGTGTACCCGTTGTTCGTCCACTGGTCCCAGGCGCCGGTGGCGACCCAGGCGGCGTCGGACGGCACGCCGGTGCCCGGGTTGGACGGCGTCGAGCTGGGCGTCCTCGACGGCGTCCGGGACGGCGTCGGGCTCGCCGTGGAGACGCCGCCGGTGCAGGCGGTGCCGTTGAGGGTGAAGCTCGCCGGCACCGGGTTGCTGCCGGTCCAGGACCCGTTGAACCCGAACGAGGTGCTCGCCCCCGTGGCCAGGGACCCGTTGTAGCCGGCGTTCTTCGCGGTGACCTGCGACCCGCTCTGGGTCACGGTCGCGCTCCACGCCTGGGTCACCGTCTGCCCGGCCGAGTAGGACCAGACGACGGTCCAGGCACTGACCGGGTCGCCGAGGTTGGTGACGGTGACGTTCGCGCCGAACCCGCCCGGCCACTGGTTGGCGATGGTGTACGTGATGCGGCAGCCGGTGGCGGCCGACGCACTCGGCGCCGTGACGACGACGCCGGCCGCGGCCGCGCCGAGGGCCGCGGTGGACAGGAGTACAGCGGTGCGCCTTCGCATGGCGACCCTTCCTTCGCTGACACGCGTGCTCGACACGCGTCGAAGCGCTTCGACTGGCTTCGCGTGGGGAAGGTAGGCGCACGCATCGACAACGGTCAACCGGTGGCGGTTCGGGCAGCGGGCGGGGCGTGAAAGTTATGGTCCCGGTTGGCCAGGGACGCGTCGCCGCCGTAGTGGGCGAGCACGCGCGGGTCCATGATCCGGCGCCACAGCGGCGGGACCAGCGCGACGACCACCATCGTCGCGTAGCCGGCCGGCAGCCGCGGCGACACGTCGAACGTGCGCAGCGTCTGGTACCGGCGCAGCGGGTTCGCGTGGTGGTCGCTGTGCCGCTGCAGCTGGAACAGGAAGACGTTCGTGACGAGGCGGTCGCTGTTCCAGCTGTGTCGCGGGTCGACCTTCTCCGGCCGGCCGGTCCCGGTCGGCTGCCGCAGCAGCCCGTAGTGCTCCAGGTAGTTGACGGCCTCCAGCAGCGAGAAGCCGGCCACCGCCTGCAGCGCGAGGAACGGCAGCACCGTCCAGCCATACACGGCCGTCAGCACCGCGAACAGCAGCACGGTCATCGCCCACGCGGTCAGCACGTCGTTGCGCCACGTCCACGGGCTGCGGCCGCGCAGCCTCAGCCGCGCGGTCTCCAGGCGCCACGCGGAGCGCAGGCTGCCGGCGACGGTGCGCGGCCAGAACCGCCAGAACGACTCGCCGAGCCGGGCGCTGGCAGGGTCCTCCGGGGTCGCGACCCGCACGTGGTGGCCGCGGTTGTGCTCGACGAAGAAGTGCCCGTAGCCGGTCGGGGCGAGCGCGATCCGCGACAACCACCGCTCCACCCGCTCGCGCTTGTGGCCCAGCTCGTGGGCGGTGTTGATGGCGATGCCGTTGACGATGCCGGCGGTCAGCACCAGCCCCGCACCGGCGGCGGGCCCGACCCCGGCCGCCCACTCCCGGCAGGTCACGACCAGCGCCGCGTACTGGGCCGGCAGGTACAGGTACGTGATCCACCGGTAGTACGGGGAGCGCTGCAACGCCGGCACCGCCTCCTCCGGTGGGTTCTGCCGGTCGTCGCCGAAGGCGAGGTCGACGAGCGGGATCAGCCCGAAGACGACGACGGGCGCCAGCCACCAGCCCCACGGCCCGGCGGGGCCGCCGGCCAGAGCGAGCCCGGCGAAGGGCAGGGCGGGCACGACGAGCGCGAGGGGCCAGAGCGGCAGGCGGCGGTCCCGCCAGGCATCGACGGTCATGCCGCCATGGTTTACACGAACCGCCTCTGTGTCAAGAATCTGGACGCGCCAACGTCCGACGTCTACCATGCTGCCGGTGACGTACCGGGAGACGAACCGGGCGCGGCTGCGCGAGACGCTCGTGACCGCCGCCCGGGACCTCACCATCGGCAGCGGCTGGGAGGGCGTGCGGATGGCGGACGTCGCCGTCGCCGCCGGGGTGAGCCGCCAGACGGTCTACAACGAGTTCGGCGACAAGGCCGGCCTCGCCGAGGCCCTGGCGGCGCGGGAGATCGGGCTGTTCGTCGGCGACGTGCGGGCCGTGCTGCTGCGCCACGGCGCCGACGTCCGCGCCGCCGGACACGCCGCGATCCGGCACACGCTCGTCGAGGCGGACGCCAACCCGCTCATCAAGGCGATCCTGACCGGCGCCGACGGGCTGCTGCCCTACCTCACCACCCGCCTCGACCTGCTGCTGTCGGCGGCCACCGCCGTCGTCGTCGAGTGGGCGGGCACCCACCTGCCGGGCCATGACCCGAAGGTCGTCGCCGTGGCGGCCGAGTCGATCGTACGGCTGGTCGTCAGCCACATCGTGCAGCCGTCACAGCCCCCCGAGCGGACCGCGGAGGACCTGACGGACGTGCTGGTCCGCCTGCTCGCTGCGTGAGCGGCCACGGCGGAGCGCGGAGCCGCGGACCAGGGGCTCAGCTCGGGCTCAGGACGGCACGGTAGCGCAACGCGGGTGACGGCGTGAGGCGGCCGTCGACCAGGTCGTACACCTCGTCGACGTGGTCGAGGCCGTCGTGGCGGTGGGTCAGCAGCAGCACCGTGCGGCCCGCCGCGGCGTCCAGCAGGTCGGCCATGAGCGCGGCCGCCTCCTGCTCGTCGAGGCCCTCGGTCGGCTCGTCGAGCACCAGCACCCGCGGCCCGGCCAGCAGCGCCCGGGCCATCGCGAGCCGGCGCCGCTGCCCGCCGGAGATGGTCGCGCCGCCCTCGCCGAGCCACGAGTCGAGGCCCTCCGGCAGGCTGCCGAGCCACGGCCCGAGCCGCGCCCCGGCCAGCGCCGCGCGGAGCTCGTCGTCCGTCGCCGCGGGCCGGGCGAGGAGCAGGTTCTGCCGCACCGTGGTCGCGAACACGTGGTCCGCGGCGTCCCCCACGAGCCCGACGGTGGAGCGCAGCACGGCGTCGGGCAGGTCCCGCAGGTCGACGCCGCCGAGCGTGACGCGCCCCTCCCGGGGGTCGAGCATCCGCACCAGCACCGCCGCGAGCGTCGACTTCCCGCTGCCCGACGCGCCGAGCACCGCGACCCGCCGCCCTGGCGGCAGCCGCAGGTCCAGCCCGCACAGCGCGGGCGCCCGCCGCGGATCCCAGCCCGCCGCGAGGTGCTCCACGGTCAGGGTCAGGCCGTCCCCCACCGCCACGGCGCCCCCCGTGGACGGTGCGGCGGCCGACGCAGCCGGACGGGGCAGCGCGGCGTCGGCAGCGAGGCGCCCGGTCGCCCCGGCGGCGGCGCGGCAGGCGATGGCGGCGCCGGTCAAGGTCGGGTCGCCCCCCACCGCCGTGGCGCCCCCGGCCGACGGCGCGGCGGGACGGGACCGCGCGGCGACGCGCTCCACGG